>DATFCB010000544.1:0-15734 GCA_035253525.1 Pyrinomonadaceae bacterium
GAGGCCGAAGCCGACGGCGTCGAACTCTCTTTCACTCGGCAACGCGAATGTGAAGCGCACAGGTTATCCCTCTCAGGCAAAGTATTCCAACTTGTGTTTGAATTTATCCAGGGCTTCCCCGGCAACTCGCCGCACCTCACGCGACCTGTCCCTGGAAGCCATGCGCGCGAGTTGCATCAGCACTTGTGGATCGCCGCTGTAATATCCAATGACCTCTGCCGCCCTCTGCCGCAAGTAATCATCCTTGTGTCCGAGCGCTTCGGCCAGCCCCTCGGTCAGCGCCTCTCTGTGAAGCTCCTGAAGCGTGCTGGCCGCCGACCGGCACATGAAGAAATCCGCGAACTGCCACGCTTTCAATAAAGGTATCACCGCCCGTTTTCCGCCAGCCTCTCCGAGCGCGAACGCCGCGTTCAAGCTGACGTATTTATCTTCATCCGCAAGGGCGGCGACAAGCGCCGACATCGCCCGCTCGCCGCCGGCCTCCTTGAGCGCGTGAACGATATTCCCGCGGCGCTCGTTGTCCCTGGAGCTGAGAGCTTTGGTCAACAACCCGACCACCTGCGCCCCGCCTATCTTGCCGAGCGCGATAATCGCACGGATCTGCACGAACCCTGGCTCGTCATCGCGCATCAGGTCAACCAACGACCCCACGGCGCGCTCATCGCCAAGCTCCCCGAGCGCCTCGGCCACAGAGCCTCTCACTTCAGGGTGCTGATCGCTTGAAGCTCCGACCAGTGCTTCGACCGCGCGCGGGTCACCAATCTTCCCCAACGCCTCGACCGCGAGCTTACGCACGTGGTCATTTTCATCCGGTAGGGAGACATGAATTAAAGCATCGAGGGCGAGCGGGTCGCCGATGTGTTCCAGCGCCGTGACGGCGTGCTGGCGCATGTCTGAGTTTCGATGTCTCAGGAAGGGAATTAACGCCTCGACCGCGCGCTTGTCGCCGATATTGCCGAGCGCGTCAATCGCGGCCTCAAGCGGGTAGCCCGTCAAAAACGTTAAAGCGTCCAGCAACGCTGTGAGCGCCCTTTCCCCGCCGATCTCCCCCAGCGCCAGCGCCGCGTCATACTGTATGACCTGATCTCTCAGGGCTTCAATCAGCGCCTCTATCGCCGCGTCTCCGCCGACCTTCCCCAGCGCGCGAGCCACGACGGTGTGCAACATCACGGTCTCGTCATGCAAAGCGCCGATTAAGGCTTCGGCCGCGCGCTCGCCGCCGATGTCTCCCAGCGCTTGAGCCGCTGCTTGGCAGACCCTGACTGTCTCGTCCCTCAACGCTTCGCTCAATTCCGCCACTGTCCGCTCGCCTCCCAACAGTCTCAACGCACCGGCCGCCTCTTCACGCACTTGCATGTCCTCGTCTTTCAAAGCGTCAAGCAAGGTTGCGACTGCGCGCTCGCCGCCGAGCTTGCCTATCGCCGGAATTGCCCTGAGCATCACACGCCAAACACGCCAATTCTTCTGCTTAATTAACTCCGTCAGAATTTTCAGCGCCACCTCGCCACCGAACTGTCCGAGCGCCTCAATCGCGGCAGCACGCACGCGGTCGTCTTTATCCTCCAGCGCTGCGACGACGGCCTCGAACGCACGCTCGCCGCCGAGTCGCCCCAGGAACTCGACCGCACTCTGGCGCACATGGTCGATGTCGTGGTGTAAGAGTGAGGCCACTTGATTTGCGATAAAGTTTAATGGCCGACCGGCAATCGTGTGGAAGCTGCGTAGCACCGCCGTCTTGTATGTCCTCTTGACGGTGACGGGGTCTGCGACGAAGGTCGTCTCCGCGACGAAACTCAACAGGGCGTCGGCGAGTTTGGCCGTGTGCGTTGTGCCAATCTCCGGCGCGTAGGCGAGGCCGCGCCCGCGCAGGCGCAGGTTGGCGAAGTTCAGAGATTCGGGCAGTTGTTCGAGCGCGGTGTAGAGGGCTTCGGGTTTACTCACCAGACCGAGCGCCATCGGCAACACTTCCATCTCGATTAGTGTCGTGTCGAAAGAGGCGCGGCAGAAAATCCTCTCGCGGTCGGCGCGGCGCGAGAGCGCGTCGGCGGCCAGGTATTCCTGAATGGTCAGGTGAGCGAAGGCGTAAGCGTCGGCTCCGACCTCGCGCAGCAAGGGCGTGGCCTTCGCGTCCGCCGCCAGCAGGTGCGGGTTGACTTCCGCGCGCTTCTCTTCCTCCAGGAATCGCTTCGCCTTGTCCAGCAAAAGTTCCCCCGTGAAGACGAAACGCGCCGCGACACGTTCCTCACCGCCGTCACGCGCGTCGTCCAGGAGCAATCGCTCGAAGGCCAGGTGCCTGAGGAACGCCAGCTTGAATGACCCGTCGGGGTCCGGGACGCTGAAGTGAGAACGCGGCAGGGCCTTCTCTTCGTCGAGCCTGACGGCCAGGTAAAGGACTATCTGGCGATAGAGTTCGAGGCGATTCTCCACGACCTTGTCGTGTGTGCGGTGAAGCTGGGCGACGACCGCGAGCAGAAACGGGACGCTCGCCAGTTCGCGCAACTGGCTGTTCCGCCGGAAGGCTTGTAAGAGCCGGGTCGTCTTCGAGTCGTCGCCGTAATAGTGCTTCAGAAACTCTTCAACCTGTCGCTGGCTGAGCGGCGCGACCTCCATTTCCCTCAGCCCCTCGAAGCGGGCGCGAAGAGCATAAGGCCGCGTGGAGATGACCAGCGTGCCTTCGCCGTAGGCGGAGCGTGTGAAGTCTCTGATTGAGTTGCTCAACGCGGGAAAGAAATCCGTCCCGCTGACTTCGTCCAGGCCGTCAAGAAAAACTGCGATTGAGCCAGCCGCCAGACTGTCGTAGAAGAACTCTTCGAGCCGCTTCCGCTCTCCGGCCCGGAGGTGCAACGGGGCGGCAATGGCCTTGTCGAACAAGAGCGCGGCGAGATCGTTCCCAGACTGCTTGAGGGCTTCTTCGGTCACGGTCTTGAGTTCTAGGAAGACCGGCAGGCGCTTGCCCTCCGAGACAATTTTTAGCGCGAGGTATCTGAGCAGCGTCGTCTTCCCGCAGCCCGGCGCGCCGGTGATGACGGCTTGCGCGCGACCGCGCAAGAGCGCATCCGGCTTTATCGTGAGCTTAACTTTGTCTCCCTCCCTCTCCTCCTCTTCCTCGCTCTCTTCATCTCCGAACAGTTCGCGCCGCCGTCGCATCTCGGCGTCCATCAGCCCCAGGTATTCCGTGTGCGCCGATGGCCGCCTGTATTCCTCGACCACGTCGAGTTCGACGAAGACCTGCTCAAGCTCGCGCGCCTGGCTCTCGCCAAGGAGGTAGACCTTGCGAAGTCTCTCGGCGAGATGGGTGCGATAAGTTTCGATGAGTTCGTCCAGGCTCCGGCCCCCGCGCTCTTCCGGCGGAATTATCGGAAAGCGCTCGCGCAGGAAATTGCTCAGGTGATTGCGGACCAAATCGTCGAACTCAAGTCGCCCACGGTACGACGCGTAGAGCAGTTCGGGCGGCAGGCCGAGGCGGAATCGTTCAACCAGCTCACGCTGCCTGCGCTCCTCTTCCGTCTCCGTCTCCACGGGAAACTGCCGGAAGTAGAGCATGATCTGCGGGCTGCCCTGCTTCCGCCACGCTTCATGAGCTAAGCGGAATTCGTGCTCGGTGCCGGACTGCGCATCCTTCGTCGGCGTGCCGAAATGGTTCCCGAAGATGACGATGAGGATGTCGCTCTCTTCAATCTTTAAGACGGGGTCAATCAACCCCGGCGGCCCCTCCGTGTGAAGGCCCGGATAAGCGTCCGTCTCCCAGCGCGAGACTTCGAGCCGCAGGTCGCGATCCGCCGCGACCACACGATTCACCTCGTCCAACACACGGGGCAGCGCGTCGCGCTCAGCCTGCATGTCGCCGGGCGACGCGACCACGATTCGCAAAATTCGCTTCTTATCCATTGAGTGCAGCCGGGCAGCGGGCCCGCGCGCCGAATTCCGAAAGCGTTCGCACCCGGCAGTGAAAACGGGATGATACTTCGCCTTACTGTTTCAGGTGCGCTAAAATGAGCTGCATCGAATAACAGGCGAGCAATTTTATAGCGCAAGTGGTAGCCACCCTGGAAGAAAAACTGAAGAACCTCCCCGTCTCGCCCGGAGTCTATCTGCACAAGGACGAGGCGGGCAAGATTCTGTACGTCGGCAAGGCGAAGAACCTGCGCAACCGCGTGCGCTCCTACTTCCAGTCCGGGCGCGGGCACGACCGCAAGACCAGAGAACTCGTGCGGCGGATACGCGATTTGGAGTTCATCGTCACGGACAACGAGGTCGAGGCGCTCGTCCTCGAATCCAATCTCATCAAGCAGCACAAGCCGCGCTACAACGTGCTCTTGAAGGACGACAAGCAGTACCCGCACCTGAAGCTGACGATCAACGAGCCGTTCCCGCGCGTGATGATCACGCGCCGGATTCAGCGCGACGGCGCGCTCTACTTTGGGCCATTTCTGCCGGCCTCGCTCGCGCGCCGCACGATTGACCTCATCAACCGCACGTTCCAACTGCGCACCTGCGACATAGAGATTGACGGGCGGCTCCCGCGCCCCTGCCTTGAGTATCACATCAAGCGCTGCTTGGGTCCGTGCGTCAAGGGGTTGTGCACGCCGGACGAGTACACGGAGGCCGTGCGTGACGTGCGCCTGCTGTTGGAGGGGAAGAACAGGGAGCTGGCCGACACGCTCGAAGCGCGCATGACGCAGGCGTCCGAAGAGATGCGCTACGAGATCGCGGCGAAGTATCGCGACCTGAGAAAGACCGTGATGGCGATTGCCGAGCAGCAGAAGATGGCGACAAGCCCGGAGCGCGACGTGGACATCTTCGGCTTCTACCGCGAGGGCGCGCGCCTCGCCCTGCAACTCTTCACGATGCGCGAGGGCAAGATCGTCGGCCGCCGCGAGTTTTACTGGGAAGACTTGCCGGAAGAAGACTTCGACGCGTCCGCGTTTTTGAGCGACGTGATGACGCAGTACTACTCGACCGACTACGTCCCGCGCGAGATACACGTGCCCGTGGATTTCGAGGACCGTGAGTTGTTGGAGAAAGCCTTAACTGAACGCAGGGGCCGGCGCGTCCGCATCCTCGACCCGAAGCGCGGCGAGAAGCGCGACTTGATTGACCTCGTCGAGAGAAACGCGAAGCTCGCCTTCGAGCAGCGCTTCCGCGTGCTCAAACCCGACATGGAGCGTGTGCTCGAAGAGTTGCAGGAGGTCTTGGAACTGCCGCGCTTCCCCGCGCGCATAGAGTCGTTCGACATCTCGCACATACAGGGCGCGGAGAACGTAGGGAGCCTCGTCGTCTGCGAGAACGGCAAGATGAACCGCGCGGAGTATCGCAAGTTCAAGATCAAAGGCGTGGAGGGAGCGAACGATCCAGCCTCCATGCACGAGGTCGTGTTCCGGCGCTATCGCAGGCAACTTGACGAAGGGAACCCGCTGCCGGACCTGGTGATGATTGACGGGGGCAAGGCACAGTTGAACGCGGCGGCCGCGGCGATGCGCGAGCTTGAGCTTGAAGCCGTCCCGATGATCGGCGTGGTCAAGCCGCCGCGCAGGCACAACGAAGTCTCACATCTCCTGGTCAAGGGGCGCGAGCACGAGCCAGTCTTTCTGGACTCGCACTCGCCCGTGCTCCGCCTGATTCAGATGATACGCGAC
This sequence comes from Pyrinomonadaceae bacterium, assembly GCA_035253525.1. Lineage (GTDB taxonomy): Bacteria > Acidobacteriota > Blastocatellia > Pyrinomonadales > Pyrinomonadaceae > QHXM01. The sequence continues at coordinate 5,637 of DATFCB010000544.1, forward strand.
GAGACGCACCGCACGGCCGTTCAATATCACCGCAAGCGCCGTGAGCTGCGCGACTTCACTTCGGAGTTGACGGCGATTCCGGGCGTCGGCGAAAAGCGCAAGAACCGGCTGCTGAGAAATCTGGGCTCGATTCAGCGCGTCGCCGCGGCGTCCGTCGAAGAACTCGCGCCGTTCGTCGGGCGCAAGACCGCCGAAGAGATCGTGGAACACTTCACGCGCCAGCGCGCCCTGGCCGGCGGCGGTCAGGAAGAGTCGGACGCGGAGACGCGTGGACGCGAAGACGGGGCGAGCGCGGGGCCGTCGCCCGAGGTCATCGCTTCGATTGTCGAGCCGGAGAACATAGAGACGCGGCTGGACGACCCGGAAGGCGACGCGGCGGACTTGCAGCCCATACGCTCCGTGGATCAAACGGGGCGCGTGATTGAGCGTCGCAAGTCTTCACGCAAGCGCGGCGAGCGTTCCTCCAATCCTCACGGCGTCAGGCGCGAGAAAATTTCCAAGGGCGCAGATGCCGCCGCCGTTTCGGACGAAGACCCCGGTAATAATTCGGCTGAGTAAATTCATTTCCCGAACTCACCTGCGAACACAGAAAAAGAAGAATCGGAGATTTGAGATTTGAAATCTCTAATTCCAATCCCGTGTGTGCCAATTGAAAAAGTGTCACACCTCACTGTGCGCCCGCGCGCACCACGCCTTTACCATCTCTCCGTAATGTTCGGTGGCTGACATTAAAGTCCCGAATCAGACGTATGAACAGAATCAATGAAACTCCAACTGTCGGGTTTTTCGTGCGGGGCGCGACGCGCCGCCGCGTGGATTATCGCGGGAAGTCCGAGAGGTTTCGACGGCATTAGACTTGCCATCTAATCGCGTGGAACTTGAAGGCCCGGTGTGACGTTTATCGTGGGTCGCGAGGCAACCCTGTGACACTTCAAAGTGTCTCATGTGCCTCAAAGACAGAGGCCGCCAGCAGGCGGTTCTCAAGAACAAGGGGGTTACCATTCACTTGGGCCTTCATAAAAGACAGGGGAACGACATTCTTCACGAAAGTGTTCTCCCCGAACAAGACAGCATCACGGGAGTGAAAAATTTATTATGCGTAAACTACTGTTTTTAGCAGTCATGGTCGTGGCGTCTGCCTCGATGGCTTTCGCGCAGGGCGACGACTACAACAAGGTCGAAGTTTCCGGCGGCTTCTCACACGCGCGTGTTGACACGGGCGTGGACGACGCTGACCTGGACGACGACTTCGCGGACTTCCTGGGCGACACCCGCGGCTTCAACGGCTTCGACGCGTCAATCGCGGGCAACTTCACACGCTACTTCGGCGTCAAGGGCAACGTCTCGGGCCACTTCAAGAGCGACAGCTTCACGGACGGCCTTGACACCATCAACACGCGCGAGCGCATGTGGCAGGTGATGGGCGGCGTGCAGATCAAAGACAACTCCAAGGAGACTCGCTTCAAGCCCTTCGCACACGTCCTGGCCGGTGTGGCCCGCCAGAGCGTCGAGTTCAGCTCGCCTGACTTCAATGACACGTTCGACGTTAACGACACGAACTTCGCCATGAAGTTCGGCGGCGGCATAGACGTTCGCGTCCACCCGCGCGTTGACGTGCGCCTGATCGAGGTCAACTACAACCCGATCTTCCGCGGCGACATCACGCTCGACGACGAAGTTTTCCAGGGCAGAACCCAGCACAACTTCACCGTCGGCTTCGGCATCGCCATTCACTAATCAAAGGTTCAGAACCTGTAACAACTCTTAGCGCCTTTGCGCCTTTGCGTGAAACTGGTTTTCTCACGCTGGAGGCGCAAAGGCGCTAAGAGTTTTGTAACTTGGCTTACTGCGGCTGAGCGACGCCGCCGCGCGCGCCCGCGAAATCGAAGCTCAGATGCAGGATGAGTTTTCCTTCGGCCACTTCCGCGCGCACGTCTTTGACGTTGGCCTTGAGCGTCCCGTTCGCGGACTGGACGGGCATGGCGAGCGCCAGTTGCGGGGCGCGCAGGATTTCGAGCGGGTTGATGCGCTGGTTGATCGAGCGCTGGACGAGAAGCGTCGCGATGCCGCCGACCGCCGCCGGAGCGCCCTCAAGGTTGACGCCCTCCACGTTGATCTGGCCGTAGACGGTCTGCTTCTCCCGGTCGAAGCGCAGGTCAATGCTCGCCTGCGCCCAGCCCTGAAAACGCACGCACGCGCCGAGGATGTTCTTACTGCCGTCGAAGGCGAGCGGCGCGATGATCTTCCCGCCCGTGAAGCGCACGCCCGTCTTGACGCTGCTCCCTTCGTTTTTAATGACGACTAAGTCAGGACAATTCTCCTGCAACGCCGCCGGAATCGTCGCCCACGTCGAAGCGTCCGAAGAATCGCGCTCCATCATCGCCAGCTCCAGCGGGAAGGAGGGCGGTCCCAGGTCGCGGAAGACCGTGCCGAGCAGCGGGTCGAAGAATTTTTCGTCGAGCGTGACGACGGCCGTGCCCGGCGGGTCGCCGCCCGCGTCGGGTGCCTGCACGGGCTGGCCCGGCAGCGGCTTCGGCTTCGCCGCGCCGATCAGGAAGAGAACTAAGAGCGCGCCGAGCACCAGGCCGACGACTCCCGTGATGACCGCCAGAAGATATTTCATGCTTGTCCTCTCAGTGACCGGGCGAAGTCATGGGTGCCGCCGTCGGCGCGGGAGCAGGGGCAGAGCTGCCCGCCTGCAACATGCCCTGCGCGAAGTAGAGCGCGGCGCGGACTACGGCCTCGACCTGCGAGCGCACCTGGGCCGGGTCAACCTTGCTCATCCCCGTCGGCTCCGCGAACGTGTCGGCCGGCACGCTCGTCTGAATGTTGCTCAACTCCGTCACGATCTTAGCCGCGCTCGCCCCGGCGACCTGACCCGACGAGCTGATGACCGTTTCCGACCTGAGCGGCAGCCCCGTGTCTTTGTCCACGTAGACGAACGACTCGGCCTTCACGTCGCCCGCCTGTGTGCCAGTTTTGGCCGCGCCCGCGCAGCGGTACTTGACGGCGCTGCGGCCCGCGAACTGCTCGTCGCCCGCCTTCTCGCAGCCGGTCACGCTCTGCACCTGCTTGATAATCTGCCCCGGCGTCATCACGTTCGGCACGTTGAAGCCCGTCGTCTGTGCGTCAATCTCCGCGTACTGCTTGCGGTTCGGGAGCACGATGTAGTGCTTGTCTGCGCGGTCTAAGTAGACGACCTCGTCGCTCGCAATCTTGAAGGCGATGCGGCGGTCGCCGCCGTTGCGCGCGAAGTTGGCCGTGAGCGGCGGCGTCGAGATGCTCTGCGCGCCCGTCACCTCGACCTTCATCGTGATGGTTGCGCTGTACTGGTCCGGCTCGCGCGTCTCGATGCCCGACGTGTTGGTCGTCGTGGTCGTCGTCGTGTTCATGTTCCCAGTGTTCGAGGCGTTGGTGTTGGTCGTCGTGTTCGTGGTCGTCGTGTTGGTGCTGTTCGCGGGCTGCTGCTGGCACGCGCTGCCGACGAGCACGAGCGCGAGTGCCGCGACCGTCAAAAATTTAGCGGACGGCTTCAAGGCAAAAATATGCATGAGAAGACTCTCCTCAAGTAAGGCGGCGCGGGCGAGTCCGCGTCCGCCGGGTTCATAAAACTGTCTAGAAGGGGCTAGTGGGCTAAGGATAACACGCGCGCCCCGGCGTGAAAAGAAGTGTTCAGTGGTCGGTGGTCAGTGGTCAGTGTTTGAGTGCCGGTGGTCTTGAGTCCTAATGGAAGAAGCAAGCTTCGGCATTCGTAGTTTCACTGACCACTGACCACCGACCACTGAACACTGCTCTTGACTCGCCGCGTGATTTGGCGTAGAAGCGGCTTGCTTTTCCAGTTCCCCTAGCGAGTGAGTTAAAACATGAAACGAATTTTTGTGATCGCCGGGCTGGCCCTGCTGCTGGCTTCGTGCAGCAAGGTCGGACAGAAGTTCGACCAGCGGAACTCCGGTTCGCCGGGCGCGGCCACTTCGGGCGGCGACGCGTCCTCCTCGGGCGCATCAACGACGAGCGCGGGCTCTTCATCCTCCGCGGACACGACCGGCGGCCAAACGGTCGAGCGCCCGCAGCCGACCGCAGAGCAAATGGCCGCCATCGAAGGCGGGCAGGAGGCCAAGTGGGACCAGCAGGGAATGACGTGGACGGTGCCGAAGGATTGGAAACAAATGTCTGTCGAAACCAAGTCGCTTCTGTGGAGCGGCCGTCGCGGCGGCGACCTGGCGTCATTGATCGTCAACATCTCGCCGATGGACGACAACTTCCCGACGGATGTTTCTCTCAAGGCTTTTTACGACGGGGCCGTCACGCGCAGGAAAAACGGCGAAGTTGACGAGGTGCGCTGGTTGGAGTTGGACGGCGTCAAGGGCGTGGCTTTCCGCGAGACGATGCCCGAAGGCGCAGAGGACCCGCGCCGCTTGCAATGGATAACTTATCGGAAGTATGCGGGGCAAACGCAGATGGTCAACCTCATGCTCGCCACCGCAGGCCGGAGCTTCGAGAAGAATAAGGACACCTTCTACGGCATCCTCTACTCGACGAAGCTCGTTCATTAAAAACGTAAATCGTGAATCGTAAATCGTGAATCGAAAGAGCGGTCTTTCTTTTACGATTTACGATTCACGATTCACGTCTTTTCGCCTTTTACTGCTTTTTGATGTAGCTCCTGTGGAGTGTCGCGTCCTGCTTCTGGTCGCGCGTCTCGAAGACGAGGTTCTTGTCTGACTCGCGCGTGACGCGCCTGACGCTGCCGGACACTTCGGCTTCGGCGGCCTTACCGTCTTCGGCTTCGGCGAAGAAGCCCTCGACAGACTCGGTCGGGACCGCGTCGAATTTCTCGCCCCGTTGCAGCTCGGCGACCGCCTCGACCGCGCTCGCCTTCAGCAGCTTGGGCCAGAGCTTGCGGAACAGCGCGCTCGAACCGTAGACATCAGCGTTGTTCATCTTGCCGTTGACGGCCACGGCGTAGCCTATCACGTCCGACTTGCCGTTAATGATGCTCGACAGCTTTTTGATGTACCCTTCAGTCACCTCCTGCACCTTCTTATTCTCAAGACTGAGCTGAAGACTCGACTCCGAGACGGTCGAGTTGACGGGTGCGCCGACGTTCGTGCTGAGCTTCGCCTGCGCCTCGGAGACTTTGGCCCAGACCTCGCCCTGCGATTTCGACTTGTTCGCGGCTATCTTCAGGGCGTTGGTCGCGACGATGTCGCCCGACGACTCGAACTTCCCGGCCTCTTCTTTGCCGCGCTGCTGCCAGCGCCCGCGCTCGACGCAGAACGCCGCAATCGGGACGCGGCCCGAGCGCGGCGGGACTATCAGGTCAACGGCCAGCACGCGGTCCTGCTGCCCGCCCTTGACGATGTCGCCAGACTGTACGTAGACCTCCTGGTCTTTGGAGACGTTCTCGATGGCTAGCTCGTTCACGTCCTTCGTCTCGTGGACGACGACGACCTTGCTCGCCAGCGCCTCCTGGAGCGTCATGAAATTTTTGCCTTGAAGTGTGTCTTTGCCGTGAACCAGGAAGATGGACAAATTCTCGTGCGTGTAAGGCCCGGAGATTTTGTAGTCGGCGGATTCGGGCTTTTCAATTTTGGGGGCGGGGAGCATCTTTGCAGTGACTAACATCGCCAGCGGGATTCCGACGACCGCCAGGAGAACTGCGATCCCGACGGAGAGCGCGCGGAACTTCATACTCTACCTCCTTAGAGAAGCGGAAAAATTTTGGCGCGGGCCGTTGCGCTTCACAGACAGAACGGGAGACGGAGGTCTTCTTGCGCGAAGCGGCGAGGGAAGATTTTCAGCTTTGTTGCAGGGTTCGGGCGGGAGAGTTGCTAGGAAATGCAAAATTAAAAATGAAAAATGAAAGGCGGAGAACCACTGTTAATTTAAATTTGGTTCTCCGCCTCGATAACTTTGCATTTTACATTATTAATTTTCCATTCGTTTAATCGGCCGCTTCCGTCACGTACGACGTTGGCGCGTCGGCGTGCGGGACGAAGCAGCGGCGGCAGCGTGCCTCGTACATGCCGCCCGCGCCGACGGCGACGCGTTCTTCGGAGTCGAAGGTGCGCTGCGAGTAGTTGGCGGGTTGGCCGCAGCGGACGCAGATGGCGTGCGTCTTGGTGATGTACTCGGCGACGGCCAGAAGCTGCGGCATCGGCTCAAACGGCTTCCCGGTGTAGTCCTGATCCAGGCCGGCGATGATGACGCGCACGCCGCGCCGTGCCAATTCGTTCGCCACCGAGACCAGCTCGTTGTCGAAGAACTGCCCCTCGTCAATGCCGACGACCTCTGTGCCGCGCTCGACGCGCGCCAGAATCTCCGCGGCCGTCGTCACAGTCGAAGACTCGTGGCGCATCTCCGAGTGTGAGACGATGTGGTCGTGCGAGAAGCGCGTGTCAATCCGCGGCTTGAAGACCTGCACCTTCTGGCGCGCGATCCTGGCGCGGCGCAGTCGCCGTATCAGTTCTTCGGACTTGCCGGAGAACATGGAGCCGGCGATGACTTCGATCCAGCCGGGCGCGGTCCTGAGATGTATGAGGTGTTCGTCGTTGCCTTGCGCTGTCAGTTCTTCCATCTAATGAATGCCTCTGGGGGATATTTTACCTGTAAAGCCTCGGGTTATAAAACGGAGCGAAGGCCGCGATGAGCGCCGCCTCGAAGCTCATCGCCCGCGTCAGCAAATCGCGCGAGAGCACGCCCCATGCGCCCTGCCGGCTGCGCACGTCGCGTTCATTCGCCACCTCGTCAATCACCTCGCCCAGCTCGCGCTTCCCGTCAATCACCATGTCGGCAATCAGGTGCGGGACTGAGACCGAAGGCCCCGCGCCGAAGTAGCCGTACACGCCGTCCGTGGCGTAGGCCCAGCCGCGTAAGAAAGTGTGCCATTCTTCGTCAACCGAGAGCGAATGAAACCCGCCTTCAAGCCCGACGTAGAGCTGTGCGGCCGAGCCCTCAAGCTCCAGCGCCGCGCGAACGGCCTCAGCCCTCGCGCGAGCGCCGTGCATCAGTTGCCAATCGGTCAGGGGCATCGCGGGGGCGTCCGTCTCGACGGCGCGCGCCGTCACAATCGCCTCCGCCCAGCGCGCGTCCACGGTAGCGATGCGCGCCGCCGCGGCGCGGACGGCCATGATCTTGGCAGCGCGGTCAGAGCCGAGTGCAATAATCATAAAGCAGTGACGAGTGACAAGTGGCAAATGACGAGCAGGAGATATTAACTTGTCACTCGTCACTTGTCACTCGTCACTGCTTTTTTATCTAGGCGGGTTCCCGCGCGGGCGGCGGTTGGTGGGCGGCGAGATTCTAATCTCTTTGACTTCGCCGTCTGGGTTTTTCTCGCGGCGCTGCTCGACGAGCCTTTGCGCCTCGGCGTCGGCGATGGTGACGTTCGGCGAGACCCCGAACGAGTAGGCAAGCGTGGCTCTGAAGCCGACGCAGTCAACCCTGTATCTTTCGCCGCCCCTGTCGCGCGACGTGTCCGTGGTTGCAGGCTCCGGGATGCCCAGCTTCTCGGAGTTCTGTTTGAAAAAGTCTTTCGCTCCGAACCAGACCCCGCTGTGGTAGGCCACGCGTATGACGGCCAGCCGCTTGTCCACGAAAGTCAGGTTCACGTCGTCCACGCCCTCCGCGTACTCGTCCTTCAACTCCGCGCCCGAGACGCGCACGGCCTGCGCCCCGATCTTGTTCGAGGAGATTTTAGCGTCGAACATGGAAGTATCGGCGAGCATGCCTTTCACGTCCTCCAGCGCCATGCCCAACTGGAATCCTTTGAACTCCGGGGCCTGCTTGAGCGGGCACGTCGGTAATGGTTCTTTTTTCTGTGCCAGGACACTTGCGGAGCTGGCCGCGATGATTGCCAGGAGTGCGAGCGAACATAAAAGCTTCATGCTTTCTCCTCTGTCTTCGTGCGAGAAATTCGTCGGAACTGACCAGCGCGCCGCTCATGATTTGGGCGGCTCTTCGGGATTAGATTGCACCGTCGGCGCAAGGTTGCTTTTGGGCGCGTCCGCGTAAACCAGCGTCGCGTTCGGGTCGCGCTGTTGAGACGGCGCGGCCACGCGCTCCAACGTCGAACCGTCGCTCAGACAAAAGGCCAGCGTCTCGTCCGCGTAGATGCTCTGACATGTCGGGCAGCGTTTCGCGTAGCGTCTGTCGGGAGCGGTCTGCCGCGCTGTGTCATACACTACTCGCGCGCCCGCGGCGGCCGTACCCTTCGCACCTTTGCGTCCCCTCCTGACCAAAATCAGCATGACGACGAAGACAACGAGAAAGGCCGCCAGCACCAGGACGACTGGGATATTCGCTATCGTAGGGCCACCCTGCATCGCAATCACAGACAACTCTCCGCCGTCCCAAAACGGCTTTCTACTTGCCAATCTACGTCACTTTTAACCCGGAATCGGCGGAACTTCAATGCGTAAATCCGGCTCGTCGTGTATGAACGTGATCTCAAGCGTGCCTGTGACCTCTGATGCCCACTCCTCCTCCGACAGTTGTTCCGCCCTCTCACTCGCCTCCGCTAATCGCGCCCGTCTCTTCCGACGCGAAATCATCTCGTGCCTGTCGCGCCTCGTGATTCCGTTGAGCCGTCGAATGGTCGGAAACAGATGCCAGCGATTATACCGGGTAGCAGGATAGGCCGAACATGATTGCCAAATCAATTTAAGAATCACGGAAGGGCTTGCTTGACATTCACCCGCGCCGCTTGCTGTAATCCAATCTCTTCCCGCAACGTTGACGAAATTCATGAAGACGCGAGAGGTGTCTGGACGTGCCTGCCGAAGAATTGGTTTATGATTGGAACAAGGTCGAGCCGACGACGCGTGCGCCGGGCCGGCGCATCAGCTTTGATGACGAGACGCTGCGCGACGGGCTGCAATCGCCGTCGGTGTGCGAGCCGCCGGTCGAGAAGAAGATAGAGCTGCTGCACATGATGGAGGCGCTCGGCATTGACACGGCCGACATAGGGTTGCCGGGCGCGGGCGGCACGCACGCCGCGGGCGTCGAGCGCCTGGCGCGCGAGATCGTGGACAAGAAACTGAAGATTCGGCCCAACTGCGCGGCGCGCACGCACGCGGCCGACATCCAACCGATTGCGGACATCTCGCAGCGCGCAGGCATCGCAATCGAAGCCTGCACCTTCATAGGCTCCTCGCCCGTGCGCTTCTACGCCGAAGACTGGACGCTCGACAAGCTTCTGAAACTCACGGAAGAGGCCGTCACCTTCGCCGTCAAAGAGGGCCTGCCCGTGATGTACGTCACGGAGGACACGACGCGCGCTGACCCCGAGACCATCCGCGCTCTCTACACGACGGCGATTCGCGCTGGCGCGCGCGCCGTCTGCGTCTGTGACACAGTGGGCCATTCGACGCCGGACGGGGCGCGCGCCGTCGTGCGCTTCGTCAAGAGCATCATCGAAGACGAGGGCGAGCGCGTACGCCTGGACTGGCACGGCCATCAGGACCGCGGCCTGGGCGTCATCAACTCAATCGCCGCGATTGAGGGCGGCGCGGACCAGGTGCACGGCTCGGCCCTGGGCGTCGGCGAGCGCGTCGGTAACACGCCGATGGATCAACTTCTAGTCAACCTGAAATTGATGGGCTGGATTGATAACGACCTGTCGCGCCTTGGCGAGTATTGCGAGGTGGCGGCCGACTCCTGCGGCTGGACGATACCTTACAACTACCCCGTCTTCGGGCGCGACGCCTTCCGCACGGCGACGGGCGTACACGCGGCGGCCGTTATCAAGAGCTACCGGAAGAACGACCCGGAACTGGCCGACCTGGTCTACTCGGGCGTTCCCGCAGGGCTCTTCGGCCTCAAGCAGAAGATCGAAATTGGCCCGATGAGTGGCAAGTCGAACGTCATCTTCTGGCTCGAAACGCGCGGCCTCGAAGCCACCGAAGAACGCGTCTCCCGCATCTACGAACGTGCCAAGCAATCATCGTCCGTGCTCGAAGAAGACGAGGTCATGCAGTTAGTTTAAAAGCAGTGATAAGTGATGAGAGATAAGTGATAAGAAAGACCTTCTTTCTTTTACTTATCACTCATCACTTATCACTTATCACTTCTTTATGTTTCCTTCCACAGCGCTCGCGC
>DATFCB010000545.1:0-3263 GCA_035253525.1 Pyrinomonadaceae bacterium
CCCCGTGCTCGCCGCGCGCGAGGGCGACGAGTGGCAGCGCAAGGTCGAGCCGACCATCGGCGACGTGATCTTTGCGGAGACGGCCGACTACGAATTCACAGTTGACGCGCCTGCCGACGTGGCCCTGTTCACCTCGGCCCCTACGCGCGAGACTGCGAAGAAGAGCGCTCGCGCGGGAAACCTGGTGCGCGAATTCGCGGGCGAGAATTTGCGCGACTTCGCCGTCGTCGGCGGGCGTAACTTGCGCTCGGCCGAGCGCACGGTCAATGGGGTGACGGTGCGCAGCGTCTTCGTGCCTGAGCACGAGACGACGGCCCGGCGCGTCCTGACCGCGGCCGCGGAGGCCGTGCGGGTTTACCACGAGCGTTTTGGGCCATCCCCGCACAAGCTCGTGAGCATCGTGGACGCCCCGCTCGTCGCCGGACTCGGGAGCGCGGAGTTCTCGGGCCTGAGCGTCATCGCCAGCGCCTTCTACGTTGACTTCGACTCGCCCTCCATGCGCAACCTGCCGGAGATCGTGCGCGAGCAGAGGGCTTCGCTCGAAGACAGTTTGGAGTTCACAGTGGCCCACGTCGTCGCGCAGCAATGGTGGGGCGTCGGCGTCGGCAACAACCCCGAGCGCGACCCCGTGCTGGACGAGGCGCTGGCAAACTGGTCCGCGCTCCTCTACTACAAAGAGGTTCACGGCGAGGAGCGCGCGGCCGCCGCCATGGACGATCAACTGCGCGGCGTCTACAAGGTCTACAGGACTTTCGGCGGCGAGGACATGATCGCAACCCGCCCCGCGCGCGAGTACAGAAACTTTTTCCAGTACGCGGCGATTGTCGCGAGCAAGGGCGCGCTGATGTTCGTTAGTTTGCGCCGGCTGATGGGCGACGAGAAATTCTTCGCCGCGCTGAAGAGCTACTACGAGACTAACCTCTACGAGGTGGCCGAGCTGGACGACTTGCGCGGCGCGTTCGTCGGCGAGGCCCCGCTCGCGCAACGCCGCGCCGTCACGCGCACCTTCGCGCGCTGGCTCACCAACAAACGCGGCGACGAAGACATCGCCCCGCCCGACCCCCGGCTGGCCGCCGCCCTCGGCATCAACCCCAACGTCGTCAAAAACGACCGCAACGCCTTCGCGCGGCTCGGCCGCTTCTTCTGGCAGCAGATGACCAGGCTCAGGTGACATGAGATGAGGGAACTGAAAGAGAAGATGGGGACGCTTGCCGCGCGCGCTGCGCGCAAGCCGGAGACGGTGGAGGTCGAGCGGAGTCTGGACCGGCTGAGTCACTTGCTCGATGGGCTGTTCCGCATTCCGGGGACGGGCTGGCGGTTCGGATTGGACGCCATCGTCGGTTTGATTCCGGGCGTGGGCGACACGCTGACTTCGCTCGCCTCGTTCTACATACTGGCCTCGGGCGTGCGCTACCGCGTCCCGAAAATCACGTTGCTGCGGATGGGGGTCAACATAGGGATAGACTATCTGGTCGGCGTCATCCCCGGCGTCGGCGACCTCTTCGACTTCGTGTGGAAGTCGAACGAGAAGAACATGGAGTTGATACGACGGCGCGCGACCGTCTCGGCGGCCGAGGCCAAAGAGGGTAGAAAGAGCGACTGGATTTTCGTCGGCGTCATCATCCTCGCGCTCGTCGCCTTGCTCATCGGCACATTCGTCGTCGGCCTCTGGGTGCTGACCTGGCTCATCAATAAGATTTTTTACTAAAAGCGAACTTCAAAAACTATTCAACCCTTTACGGCTGTGCGCCTTTGCGTGAAAAACTTTCTCACGCAAAGGCGCACAGCCGCAAAGGGTTGAAATTTTCCAACCGCCCTGATGGTGCTTATGTTGTCGTTGCCTGCTGCTGCGCCGTGGCGGCGAGCAGGCGCTCGACGGCCGAGGTGAGCATGTCCAGGCCGCGCTCGCCCGCCGCGAAACTCTTGAGCTTACCCTGCGCGTCGAAGAGGTAATAAGCAGGGACGTATCCGTGCTCGTTCTGGAATGCGTCGCGCAGCTTGTGCTCGTTGTCCACGGCGCACGGCTCCGAGATGTTGTACCGGCTGACCGCCTCGCGCACGGCTTCCACGTCCGTGTCCGCTTCGTAGCGCGGCATATGCACGGCGATGACGCGCAACCCATCCGCGTGTCTCTGGTCGCGCCACTCCGCGACGCGCGGCATGTTCTCCTTGCAGATGCCGCAGCTCACAGACCAGAAGTGAACGAGCGTCGGCCGCCCTTCGGCTTCCGCCTCGGCGTGCGCCTGCGTCGCCCCGAACCACTCGGTCGCCCCGTCCAACTTCGGCATCTCCGTCCCGATTCTCATTGGCATAACAATACCTCGGTGATAAGTGATAAGTGATAAGTGATGAGTAAAAGAAAGAAGGTTTTTACTTATCACTCATCACTCATCACTTATCACTGCTTTTACGCTTTCAGCGTTTCCTGACCGGGCTTCCATTCGGCCTGGCAGAGGCCGCCGGTCTGTAGGGCCTGTATGACGCGTAGCGTCTCTTCGGCCGAGCGGCCGACGTTGAGGTCGTGAATCACCTTGTAGCGCAGGATGCCCTCCGGGTCAATCACGAACAGGCCGCGCAGGGCGATTCCCTTGTCCTCGACCAGTACGCCGTAGTCGCGCGCCACCTGCTTGGTCGCGTCCGCCGCGAGCGGGTACTTCAAATCGGCCACACCCGACTTGTCGCGCGGGGTGTTGAGCCAGGCGCGGTGCGAGTAGACCGAGTCGGTCGAGACGCCTATGATGTCCGCGCCGATGGCCTGGAAGTCCTCATAGCGGTCGCTGAAGGTGGTCAACTCCGTCGGGCAGACGAAAGTGAAATCCAGCGGGTAGAAGAGGAGCACGAGCCACTGGCCCTTGTAGTCCGAGAGCTTGACGTTCTCTTTCAAAGTCTCGACGTTCTTGGTCGAAGCCATGTCGAAATCCGGCGCGGGCTGTCCGACCATCGCTTTTTCAACTGCTGTCGCTGTCGCTTGCATTATTTCTCCGTCCCTTCGTACAGAAAGTTAGTCTCTCTAGCGTGCGCGCGGAATCTTAGAGCTTATGTCCACGCGCCCGGTTAATATCTTCGAAAAATCCTCATGATTGCTGCTCGTCACGACAATCCGGGCACAAGCCTCGGAGCGTCAGGTGAATTGACTCGGGCTTGAAGCGCGTCCGGCGCACGGCCGCGCGCACCAGGTCGCTCCCGACCGTCAGGTCGAAGTCAACCAGTTTGCCGCAGCAGGTGCAGATGGCGTGGTCGTGGCGCGCCGTCTCGCGGTCGTA
>DATFCB010000546.1:0-12976 GCA_035253525.1 Pyrinomonadaceae bacterium
GTGTTGAGCGTTTATGAAAATCCTGATTGTCGGCGGCGGCGGGTTCATCGGGAGCGCGCTCCTTAAGACTCTCGCGGGCAAGCACCGTTGCATCTGTTTCGGCCACGGCGGACGCTTTGCTGAGTTGCGGGAAAGGGTCGAGGGCGAGGTCGAATATATCGCAGGCGACATCTCGGACGCAGAGCTTTTGCGCGAGGCAGTGCGCGGCGCAGATGCCGTGATACACGCGGCGGGGACGGGCGGCGAGGCGGATTGTTTGTCGGACCCGACGCGCTCTCTTCTGACGCACGTTTACGGAACCCACTTGCTCATGCGCGAGGTGCGCAGGCAGAACGTCCCGCGTTTTATCTTCACCTCGACCATCGCCGTCTATGGAACTTATCAAGCGCGCCCGATGCCTTTGACTGAAGAGATGGACGCGCGACCGGACGAGTTCTACGGAGCGCTCAAGGCGACGGCCGAAAGGGAGATGCTTGACATGGGTCGCTTCCAGATTTTTCGCCTGTCGAACGTCTACGGCTACGGCAGCGGCCTCTTCTCCCTGTCGGGCGGCGTGGCCGCGAAGTTCGTTGAACTGATAGCGGAGGGGAAGCCGCTCAAGGTCTTCGGCGACGGCGCGCAGTTGATTGACTATGTTCACGTGGACGACGTTTGTCGGGCATTCGAGTCGGCGCTGGCCGCGCCCGAAGACCGCAACTTCATTTACAACCTCGGCGGTGGGCGGCCCGTGTCGATTCGGGAACTGGCCCAGATTGCCGCGCACGAAGCCGAAGCCTTGACGGGCAGGAAAACCGCCGTCGAGTTTGTGCCCGCGCCGCCCGGTAAAATCTGGCCCGACCGCTGGCTCTCGACCGCGTTGATTGAGCGCGAGTTGGGATGGAGGCCGCGCGTCTCAATCGAGATGGGGATGAAAGAGATGCTTGCCCGCTGGGCCGTCGAGAAAGTCGGAGCATGAGGAGAAGTTTCGATGAGTGAACAGGCTGTAGCCGGTCGCCGGAAGGTCAGCGGCGCGCGACCCTTTTTTCACGACGAGGACGTGCCGCAACTGCTCTCCCGCCTCGAACGCATCCTTCGCGGCGGGCGTCTTATCTTCGGAGAGAACACGCGCGAGTTTGAAGATTCGTTCCGCGATTACGTTGGCACGCGTCACGCCGTGTCTGTCAACTCCTGTACGACGGCGTTGGAGATAGTCATGCGCTTCTTCAACGTTAAAGGGCGCGAAGTGATCGTTCCGACCAACACCTTCGCCTCGTGCGTCAAGGCCGTCATGTACGCGGGCGGCACTCCCGTCCTCGCGGATATGGACCCCGAGACCTTCTGTCTCGACACTGATGACGTTCTCAGCCGAATCAACTCGAAGACGGCGGGCCTCATCGTCGTGCACATCGCCGGACTCGTTTACCCGGAGATAGACCGGCTGCGCGAAGAGTGCCGCGAGCGCGGCCTCTTTCTCATCGAAGACCCTTCGCACGCGCACGGCGCGACGATTGACGACCGCCCAGCGGGCAGTCTCTCGGACGCCGCCTGCTTCTCCTTCTACCCGACCAAGATTATGACGACGGGGACGGGCGGGATGATTACGACCGACAACGCGGAGTTGGCCCAATACGCACGCTCCGTGCGGCATCACGGGCAGGGCGAAAGCCTCGAATCAATCGTCAACCTCGGCAACGATTGGTGCATGGACGAGATGAGCGCGGCGCTGGGCGTCTATCAACTCAAACGCCTGGACGAGAGCGTCGAGCATAGGAATCGCGTCGTCGAGTGGTACAGGCGCGAGCTATCGGAAGTTGATTGGATAAGCGTGCCGCTCTACGCGGAGAACCTGCGGCACGCTTACTACAAGTTCCCCGTGATGCTCGACGAGGGAGTTGATAAGAAGAAGCTGCGCCAAATCATGTTCGACGAATATCAGGTTGAGCTTGGCTCCATCTACGACCCGCCGTGCCACCTGCACCCTGTCTTTCAGAAAGAGCTTGGTTGTTACGCTGGACAGTTCCCGAAGGCCGAAGCTGTGCTCCGCAGGCAGATTTGCCTGCCTGTTCACGCCGTCATCACGGAAGAGGACGTGAAAAGTGTGGTCGCGGCTTTGCAGGAGGCGGAGGCGCGCGTGCGCGTTTAGACTTTCATGCTCGTAGCCATACACCAGCCTGAGCATCTCCCCTGGATAGGCTTCTTCGAGAAGATGCTGCGCGCGGACCTCTTCGTGCTGCTCGACGACGTGCAGTTCTCGAAAGGGGATTTCCAGAACCGCAACCGTGTCAAGGGAGCAAGCGGGGCGCAGTGGCTGACGGTGCCCGTGGCTCACAGGTTTCCGCAGCGAATCAACGAGGTTCTGGTGACAGGCAACAACTGGCAGGTGAAGCACTGGAAAACGCTCCGCTCGTGTTACGCGCGCGCCGCGCACTTCGAGATGTTCGCTCCGCTGTTTGAAGATTTCTACAGGCGCTCGTGGACGAAACTCGCGGACCTCAACGTCGCCGCCCTCGAACTAATCGCACGCTCTCTGGGCATCGAGAAGAAATGGGTCATGGCTTCGGAACTCAAAGTCAGCGGGCAAAAGTCTGAACTGGTACTTGAAATCTGCAAGACGCTCGGCGCACGCGGTTACTACTCAGGCAGGACGGGCAGCACGTATCTGAATAAAGATGAATTCAGGCGAGCGGGTATCGAGATCATCGTCCAGAACTTCAACCACCCTGTTTACGAGCAACAGTTCATGACGGAGCGCGGCTTTGTCCCGAACCTTTCCGCGCTCGACTTGCTTTTCAACTGCGGGGCGCGGGGACTCAGATTGATTGCGGATTGAAGAGGACTCAACCCCTTCGCGCCTTTGCGACTTTGCGTGAGAAAACTAAATCACTCACGCTGGAGGCGCAAAGGCGCAAACAAACGGCGCGAAATGAAACCGATTCGAGTCCTCTTCATGGTCGCGGAGTACGACCGCATCAGCGGGGGGCAGCAGAGTCTTCTGCAACTGGTGAGGCGTCTGCCCGAGGCCGGCGTCGAGCCGCTCGTCTGCTTTCCGATGGAGGGGCGTTGCAGCGAAGCCTACAGGCGTGCGGGCGTCCCCGTCCGTATTATTCCGGGGCCGCCGATGCTCACGCGCTACGGCCAGCACCTCCTGCGAATGTCCAGGCTTGAGGCTGCGAAAATTTTTTTCACACAGATGCTGCCTTACAGCTTCAAGGTCAGGCGCGAGATGAAGCGCGCCCGTGCCTCCGTCCTGCACTGCAACTCCGTGCGGTCGCTTCTGTTCGCGGCCTTCGTCCCGCGCCTCATGGGCTACAAGGTCGTGTGGCACGTGCGCGGCCAGTTGTTGCCGTTCGGCGGCGCGGTCAGGCGTGTCGCGGAGTCTCTGGCGACGGCGATTATTCTGGTGGCAGAGGCGCTCAGAGGAGAGATTGGGCCAAAGTCGCGAGCGAAATGCCGCACGATCTACAACGGGATTGACGAACAGGCCGTCCCGGAAGCCAACGGCACGAAGCCGTCTTTGCCCTTCGTCAAAAAGAACGGCCAGCCAATCGTCACGACCATCGCCGCCGTGACGCCCTTTAAGGGTTATCATCATCTGCTGGCTGCCGCGCGCCTCGTCAACAAGCGGGCGACCGCTCAGAAACCAATTTTTTTATGCGTCGGCGATCTGTTCGACAAAAATTACGTCAACTACTTGCATGGACTGATTGCGGAGTACAGCCTCGACAACTTTCACTTTCTCGGCTGGCAGCAGAATCCGTTTCCTTACTACCAGCTCGCGGATGTCGTCGTCCTCCCGACAGTCGAGCGCGAGCAGTTAAAGATTGGCGGCGAGGTGATTGACGTGCGCGGCGGAGAAGGGCTGCCGCGCTCCGTCCTCGAAGCGATGTACTGCGGCAAGCCCACAGTAGCAAGCGCCGTGGCGGGCACGGCCGAACAGATTCTGGACGGCGAGACGGGGCTTCTGGTCCCTCCGGCCGACCCGGAGGCTTTGGCCCAGGCCATCCTGCATCTACTCGAAGCGCCGACGGCGACAAGGCGACGGATGGGCGAGAGTGCGCGAGAGCGCGTGCGCGAGACGTTTACGACCGAGCGCATGGTTAACGAGACGGCGGCGCTTTACAGAGAGCTTCTCGGCTGAAGGACAAGACATTCAAATGTGGCGGTCAGTGACTCAGCACCACCCGACCATCGGGTACACGTTCATCCCCGGCATCAAGTCCAGGGTCATTCTGCCGAGTGAGAACGTCGGCTATCTCATCAAGGTCAACGAGCACGGCTTCAGGTGCGATCACGAGTTCGAGACAAAACGGCGGGAAGGCTTTCGGCGCGTCCTGCTGTTTGGCGATTCGTTTACGGCCGGCGATGGCGTCTCGAAAAGTCAGAGGTACGGCGACCAGCTTGAGCGCAAGGTTCAGAACCTGGAGGTCTACAACTTCGGCCTGCCGGGAACGGGAACGGACCAGCACTACCTGGCATACCAGGAGTTTGCCACAGACATCGAGCACGACCTCTTGATACTGGGCGTGACAGTCGAAAACATCGGGCGCGTCGCCGCACGCTTTCGTCCCTACATCAACGAAGACGGCGAGACGGTTATCTATGCCAAGCCTTACTACGTGCTTGGGGCGGGCGGGCTGGTCTTGAGAAATGTGCCAGTAGCGAAAGAGCCTGTCCAGAGGTCGGAGATGAGCGCGGACGACGCGAAGCGTGTGGACTGGGGGCTGCCCTTCGCCGGACTGAGGAAGCTGGCGAAGCGTTTGGGCGTCCGCGACCTGGCCCAAAAAGTCACGCGCTTTCAACCCGTCCCGGACTATCGTGCGCCCGACAATCCGAACTGGCTCGTCATGCGCGCCATCCTGGAAGAGTGGATTCGCCGCAGCCCCGCGCCCGTGATACTGATGCCGATTCCGCTCTTCCCCTTCATCGAAGGCAGCAGCGACCCGACGCAGTATCAGGCGCGTTTCCGTGAAGTGGCGGAAGCGACCGGGTGCATGCTGCACGACCCCCTGCCGAACTTTCAGCAGCATGCGCCCGCTGAGCGCCGAGCCTTTCGTTTTGAAAAAGACGTGCATCTGACACCCGCCGGGCACGCCGCGCTGGCCGCGTCGCTCGCGCCCGCCGTCGAAAGAAGTATAGGGAAATGATGAATTATATCGGTGTGCAATTGAGTGCAACCTCAAGAAAACATCTCACGCAAAGACGCAAAGGCGCTAAGAAAAGCACGCGAGGTGAAGAAGCCTTCAACCGCTTTGCGGTCTTCTTAGCGCCTTTGCGTCTTTGCGTGAGATTTCCTCTGGCTCACACTCAATTACAAGGAGCTATAAAAGCCAAAGGTCTTCAATTCGTCATTCACCATTCATCATTCATCATTGGTTTTTATGGCTAAGACAATACTGGGCATCTCGGCGTTCTATCACGACTCGGCGGCCGCCATCATACGGGGCGGGGAGATCATCGCCGCCGCGCAGGAAGAGCGATTCTCGCGCAAGAAGCACGACCCGCGTTTTCCTGAGCGCGCGATCAACTATTGTTTGGAAGAAGCCTTCATCGAGCCGTCAGAGCTGGACGCCGTCGTCTTCTACGACAACCCTTTGCTCAGTTTCGACAGGCTGATGAAGAACCTTCTGACGGTCGCCCCGCAGGGGTTGGAGCAGTGGACGAAGGCCGCCAGGTCGTTTCTCGGCGTCAAGGCAATCGTGAAGCAGTACGTGCGACGGTCCCTCGGCGCTGATGTGCGGCTGCTCTTCAGCGATCACCACATGGCCCACGCCGCCGCCGCCTTTTACCCTTCGCCCTTCGCGGACGCGGCGATCCTGACGGTGGACGGCGTCGGCGAATGGGCGACGCTCGCGCTCGGCCACGGGCGCGGGAATCGGATAGAGCTTCTCAAAGAGATTCGCTACCCACACTCGCTCGGCCTGCTCTACAGCGCGATGACTTATTACTGCGGCTTCAAAGTCAACTCCGGCGAGTACAAGCTGATGGGACTCGCGCCCTACGGGCGGCCCGTGTTCGCTGACCGCATCCGCGAGCACCTGATTGACGTGAAAGAGGACGGCTCTTTCCGCCTCAACACGGAGTACTTCGGCTTCCTTGAGCGCAACGCGATGACGAACGAGGCGTTCGACGAACTGTTCGGCGGCCCGCCGCGCCGTCCTGAAGCAAAAATCACGAGGCGCGAGATGGACCTGGCGGCTTCCGTCCAGACGGTGCTCGAAGAGGTCATGCTGAAATTGGCACACCACGCCAAACGTCTCACCGGCTCGAAGAACCTGACGCTGGCCGGGGGCGTGGCTTTGAACTGTGTGGCGAACGGCAGAATCCTGCGCGACCGCATTTTTGAAGACCTCTGGATTCAACCGGCCGCAGGCGACGCGGGCAACGCCATCGGCGCGGCGCTCCTCGTCAATCACCAGTACTTTGACGAGCCGCGTGAGCCGAATCCTGCGGGGCGCGACTCGCAGAAGGGAAGCTATCTCGGACCCGCGTACAGCAGCGCGGAGGTGCGCGCCTTTCTGGACCGCCGCGGCTACCCTTATACAAGGGTTGCCGACGCACGCGAGCGCGCGCAAACGATTGCACGGGCGATTGCCGACGGCCTTATAGTCGGCTACATGGCCGGGCGCATGGAGTTCGGGCCGCGTGCGCTCGGGGCGCGCTCCATCCTCGGCGACCCGCGCCGCCATGAGACGCAGTCCACGATGAACCTCAAGATCAAGTATCGTGAGTCGTTCCGCCCCTTCGCCCCCGCCGTTCTGGCCGAGAGGGCGGGCGACTATTTCGAGCTGGAAAAGGAGAGTCCTTACATGCTTGTGGTCGCGCCCGTGCGCGAGAGCCGTCGCCGCGCGATGAGTTGGGAAGGTTTCGAGGGCGGCGATAGTGACGACATGCTGGCCGTCATCAACCAGCCGCGCTCGGACATCCCGGCCGTCACGCACGTTGACTACAGCGCGCGCGTCCAGACCGTGCACGCCGACGACAAGCCGGACTTCTATCAACTAATCAAAGAGTTCGACGCGCTGACGGGCTGCGCGGTCGTCGTCAACACTTCGTTCAACGTGCGCGGCGAGCCGATTGTGTGCAGCCCGCAGGACGCGTACAGGTGTTTTATGAGGACGGAGATAGACTTGCTGGTCATGGAAGACTGTCTGTTGTGGAAAGGCGAGCAGCCGGAATTCATTGAGGCGCGCGATTGGAAAACGGAATATGAGCTTGACTAAAGACAAAGAACTCCTGGCCGCCGATTTCTTCAACGAGCTTCTGGTGCCGCTGGCTTGCGCCGAGCGCGCCGCTGAGAAGTCTTTCTTCCCCTTGCGCGCGGAAGATGAGGCGGAGAGTTATTACGTCGAGCCGGCGCGCCGCGTGATGACCGCCGCCGATTTCGAGTTGCGCGCCGCCGAATCCATTGCCGACTTCGTCAAAGAATTGGCCGCACTCTGGGCCAGCGAAGGCCACGAGGAACTCGCCGCGCTTGCTCCCAGACTCTTCGAGCTTGCGCAAGAGATGGGCGAGCAGGAAAAACAGGCCGAAGACGTTTCGCCCTTCATGTACGTCATGTTCTGAACTCGTAAATCGAAAACTCGTGAATCGTAAATCGTAAATCGGAGAACGGGTCTTTCTTTTACGATTTACGATTCACTTTCTTTCCCATGTTCGACAAAGCGGTTTTCACCATCTCGCTCGACTTTGAGTTGTTGTGGGGTTCTTTCGATTCGGGGAAGCATCGTAAGTTCGCCGCGCATTTCGAGCGCGACGGCGGCGCTTTCGATGCAACGCGCGCAATCGTTGACCGCCTGCTGGCGCTCTTCCATAAATACGAAGTGAGTGTGACGTGGGCGACGCTCGGCCACCTTTTTCTGGACCGCTGCGAGGCGCTTGACGGGGTGAAACACCCGGACATGCCGCGCCCGCGACACTCCTGGTTCGCGGAGGACTGGTACGCGTACGACCCTTGCAAGGATTTCCGTGCAGAGCCGCTCTGGTATGGCCGCGACATGGTGGAGAAGATTCTGGCCGCCGAGCCTCGGCACGACGTGGGCAGCCATTCTTTCTCGCACGTCATCTTCAGCGACCCAGGCTGTACGCCTGAAGTGGCCGAAGCGGAGATCATGAAGTGCGTGGAGCTGGCACGCGACTTCAACCTGAAGATGGAGTCGTTCGTCTACCCTCGAAACGAACTGGGCCATCTCGAAATCCTGCGGCGGCACGGCTTCAGCGTCACGCGCGGACGAATGCCTTTCTGGTTCACGCGTTTTCGCAGCCGGACGCTGCGCCGCGCCGGCCACATGCTTGACGACGTGCTGGCGATGACCCCTGAGTGCGGCGTGCCGGAAAAATCTCCTTCGGGGCTGTGGGTCGCACCCGTCTCGATGTTTCTGCAATCAATGGACGGCGCGCGCCGCCTCATCCCCGTTCGTTCGAGAATCAAGAAAGGGGTCCGAGGCATCGAGCGCGCGATTCAGCAGAGGTCGCTTTTTCATCTCTCATTTCACCCGACCGAAAATCTGTGCTTCAACACGGACAGGATGTTTTATGCCCTCGAACAAATCGTCAGGCACGCCGCCGGGCGGCGCGACGAAGGGCTGCTTCAGGTGATGACGATGGCTGACCTCGGCCGCTTCTGTGAAGCGAGAGTCAAAGACAATTAGAGAGCGAGCGAAGTCCTTTCAGGCAATGCGCCAGCAGTTAAAAGTCGTCCACATTTCGTCGCTGGATTTAGGAATCAGCTTCCTCATGCCGCAGTTGCGCGCCCTGAAGGCGGACGGCTTCGAGGTGCACGCGATGTGCGCGGACGGGCCGCTCGTGCCCACGTTCGAGGCCGAAGGGATCAAGGTGCATCGCCTCAACGTGACGCGTGAGATAAGCCCTGCGGCGGACCTCAAGCTCCTGTGGCGGCTGGTGGAAATCATGCGCCGCGAAAGCTACACGATTGTTCACACACACACGCCGAAGATGGAGCTGCTGGGCCAGTTCGCGGCGTGGCTCGCGCGCGCGCCCGTCAGGCTTTATACGAACCACGGCCTCATCTTCCTCGGGCAGACGGGTTTTAAGAGATCGCTGTTCAAAACGATAGCGCGCGTCGCGGGCCTCTACTCCGACCGCGTCATCTCGCAAAGCGCCGAGGACGTTTCGACCCTCATCGAACAGAAGATATACAGGCGCAGGAAGGTCGGCTTTCTGGGCAATGGGATAGACCTGACGCAACTCCGCGCAGAACGGTTCACTCCCGGCGAGGTGTGTGCCAGGAAAAAGGAGTTGGGCATCCCTGAAAATCACAAGGTGGTCGGCATGGTCGGGCGCTACGTGTGGGAGAAAGGCTACCGTGAGTTTTTCGAGGCGGCCCAAAAAATCTGCCGCGCGCGCGCGGGCGTCTCGTTCGTGACCGTCGGCATTCCCCTTGAGAGCGAGCGTGACCCTGTTGACTTTTCAATCCTGCGCGAGCTGGGAATCGAAGAGAGGGTTTTTGTCCTGAAGTCCAGAGACGATATGCCCGAACTCTACGCGCTGATGGACGTGGTGGCGCTGCCCTCTTACCGCGAAGGCTTCCCGCGCAGTTTGATGGAAGCGTCGGCCATGTCGAAGCCGACGGTGGCGAGCGACGTTTCGGGTTGCAGGCAGGCAATCGTCAACGGACGAAACGGCTACCTCGTGCCCGTCAGGGACAGCCGCGCTCTGGCGGAGAAGATTGAACTCCTGCTGGACGACGCGGAATTGGCACACAGACTAGGCTGTGAAGGGCGCTCACTCGCCGAAGAACGCTTTGATGTCTCGCAGGTGATTGAAAGGCTGCGCGGCTGCTACGACGAGTTGTTGAAACAAAAACTTCCCGCTTACGAGCGCGAGACGTACCCGGACTTAACGTCGCAGCCACGCGAGGTAAAATCCTGCGAGGGACGCTGAAGGGCCGAGCGTTCGGTCTTCCAGGTTGAGATGATGGCGAACAAAAACATTCTCGTGGTCGCCGCGCACCCGGACGACGAGGTGATTGGTGCGGGCGGGACGATAGCCGCGCACGCGGCCAGAGGCGATCAGGTTTTTATAGCTATCCTGACTGAAGGCGCGAGCGTGCAGTTCCCGGGCGAGGACGACAAAATCTCTCTGAAGAAGCGGCAGGCGCTCGATGCCGCCCGGATGTTGGGCGCGAAGAAAGTCTTTTCGGGAGACTTCCCGGACCAGCGGCTCGACGCGACGCCTGTCCTCGAAGTCAACCGCTTTGTCGAGCGCGTGGCGCGCGAAGTCGAGCCGCACGTCATCTACACGCACCACTTCGCGGACCTCAATAGCGACCACCGCGTCGCCTACGAGGCGGCGGCCGTGGCCGCCAGACCCTTTAGCCTCCCGTCCTTCGAGCGTCTATTGTGCTACTCGGTGGACACGCTCACGCATGCGGGCCAGGGCGCGCAGCAGTTCAACGTCTACTCAGACATCACCGAGACGCTTGAGGTGAAGCTGAAGGCGATGCAGATTTACGAGACCGAGGTGCGCGCTTACCCGCACCCACGCTCCGTCGAGGCGATGCGTTACATGGCCCTACGCAACGGCGCGATGGTGGGCCTGCGGGCGGCGGAGGTCTTCCAGTCCGTTCTTGAGGTGCGCAAAGGGTAGCGCGATGTCAAAGGCACAGCGGTCGGAAAAGTTATTCCTGTTCGTGAAGCGTGCGGTGGATTTACTCGTGGCCTCGCTCGCGCTTCTTCTGCTCTCGCCGCTCATCGTGTTGATCGGCGTGGCCGTCAAATTAAGCTCGCCCGGGCCTGTGCTGTTCCGTCAGGCGAGGCTCGGCAAAGGGGGCGTTCCCTTCACGCTCTACAAGTTTCGCACGATGCGCCACAACGCGCCCGCTGTGCGCAACGCGGACGGCTCAGCCTTCGTCGGCGCGGGTGACCCGCGGCTGACGCGCGCCGGGCGGTACTTGCGCGATTATACGCTGGACGAAATTCCGCAACTGCTCAACGTGCTCAGGGGCGAGATGAGCGTCGTCGGGCCGCGCCCGGACCTGGCCGAACAGTTGGAACTCTACGACGACCTGATGAGACGCAAGCTCGAAGTCAAACCGGGCATGGTCTGTCTCTCGCTCATCCACGGCCGCAACTCGCTCTCCTGGCACAGACGCGCCGAGTTGGACGTTTATTACGTGGACCATCGCACGCTCAGGCTCGACGCGGAGATTTTCCTGAAAGGCTGCGTCTCCGTGCTTCTGCGCAGGGGCGTTTACTACCCCGAAGACTATAAGGGCGAGACCAAGAGCCACTAACGAAATCGGAATAACTGAAAAAACAACCTCTTCTTTGCGCCTCCAGCGTGAGAAAACCAAAACCACTCACGCCAAGACGCAAAGGCGCAAAGGGGTTGAGTCAATCAAGAGTCGGACTTAATCATGCGTGACACATTTCTCCCCTTTTCGCCTCCTCTGATTGGCGAAGAGGAAATAGCCGAAGTCGTTGACACGCTCCGCTCGGACTGGATTACGACCGGGCCAAAGGTCAGGCGCTTTGAAGAGGATTTCGCCGCAGCGGTCAACGCTCCTGCGGCCCTCGCCCTGAATTCGTGCACGGCGGCGATGCACGTCGCGTTGGCCGCTCTCGGCGTCGGCCCCGGCGACGCCGTCATCACGACGCCTATGACCTTCGTCTCAAGCGTCCACGTCATCGAACAGGTGGGCGCGCGCCCCGTGCTCGCAGACGTGCAGCCGGACACCTTGAACATAGACCCCGCGCGCGTGGCAAACGCGGTCGCCGCCGCTCGTCGTGAAGGGTTGCGCGTTAAAGCCTTGCTGCCCGTTCACCTCTACGGCCACCCCTGCGACATGAATCCGCTGATGGACGTGGCGAGCGAATACAAATTGGCGGTTGTGGAGGACGCGGCGCACGCCCTGCCGGCCAGTCACGATGGGCGGCGCGTCGGCTCGTTCGCCAGGCTCTACCCTCTTCCAGTGCTTACCTGTTTCTCTTTCTACGCGACGAAGAATCTGACGACGGCCGAAGGCGGGATGTTGACCGGCCCGCCCGGTTTGATAGACGAGGCGCGCATCTGGAGCCTGCACGGGATGAGCCGCGACGCCTGGGACCGTTACGAGGCGAAGGGCTCGTGGTTCTACGAAGTGGTCCGGCCGGGCTTCAAGTACAACCTGACCGACATACAGGCGGCGTTGGGCTTGCACCAACTGCGCAAGCTCGAACGGTTTCAGGCCAGGCGCGAAGAGATAGCGCGGCAGTACGACGAAGCCTTCTCAGGATTCGAGGAATTGACTTTGCCGACCAGACGCCCGGAGGTCGAGCACGCCTGGCACCTCTACGTCATTCGGCTAAACCTTGAGCGGTTGCGCATTACGCGCGACCGGTTTATAGAGGAGTTGAAGCAGCGCCGGATAGGAACGAGCGTTCACTTCATCCCCGTCCACCTGCATCCTTACTACAGGGACAAATACGGCTACAGGCCGGAAGACTTTGCGGTCGCCTCCCGCGAATTCCACCGCATCATCTCACTGCCGCTCAATCCGCGCATGAGCGAGCGCGACGCGTCCGACGTAGTCGAAGCAGTCAGAGAAGTAGTCGAAGAGTTCCGGCGGTAGGCGCGACCGCCGTTCCAGAGAGTTATCAAGGAGGGAAGACGAAAATTAATACCCTAACTGCGAGGCCCAGCTACAATGAACCCGATGCGAGTGTTGAAAGCTGACTGGGAAACGGTCCCGCCCGCGATGCGCAGGCTGCGGAAGCGTTTCCTGAGCAAGAGGAGGATGCACTACGCCCTGGACCTGTTGGTTCTGGTCGCGGCGTTCCTCCTGTCGTACCTCCTGCGGTTTGATTTCCACATCCCCCGCAGCCAGTACACAGACCTTTTCACGCAACTCCCTTACGTCGTCCTGATTCAGATGGCCGCCCTGAGTCTCGCGGGCGTCTACACCTTTATCTGGCGCTACGTGGGAATGTCCGAGATCAGGGCGTTCGTCAACGCGGCGTTGTGGGCGCTGCTCCCGATTCTGGCGCTGTGGCTGGTGCTG
>DATFCB010000547.1:0-4486 GCA_035253525.1 Pyrinomonadaceae bacterium
GCTCAAAAGTCAATGACCTTGACTTGACGGTCTTCGCGCCGTTGTGTTTCCGATGTTTTCTAAGCGCCGACGAAGTCAACGCTCACGCGGTGCGGGATGATGCCGCGCTCCGCGCCCTCGTCGAGCAGGCGGCGGACGGCCTCGCGCCCGCGCTCCGTGTAGTCGAGCGTCAAATCGTTGACCCACATCGCCACGAAGCGGTCGGCCGTCTCCGTGTCCATGTCGCGCGCGAACTGCATCGCGTATCGGAGCGCGTCCTCGCGGTGCTCCAGCGAGTAGCGTATGCTTTCGCGCAGGTATTTCGAGACCTTGCCCGTCAGCTCCGCGCCCAACTCGCGGCGAATCGCGTTGCCGCCCATAGGAAGCGGCAGCCCCGTGCGCTCGTGCCACCACTCGCCCAGGTCTACGACTTTGTGCAGGCCCAATTTGTCGTAGAAGAGCTGGCCCTCGTGAATCAGGAGCCCGGCGTCGCAGCGTCCCTGCGTGACGGCCTCTATGATTTGGTCGAACGGGACGACCTCGTATTCAAACTCAGAATTGAAAATCCGCAGGGCCAGGAATGCGCTCGTCAACTTCCCTGGCACGGCGACTTTCAGCTTCGACAAGTCGCTTGCAGGGTGCGGCTCGCGCGCCACGACGATGGGGCCGTAGTTGTCGCCGATGCTCGCCCCGTGCGGCAGGAGCGCATACTTGTCCGCGATGTAGGCGTAGGCGTGGAAGCTGACGGCCGTCACGTCGTAGATGCCGCGCGTCGCCATCTCGTTTAAGGTCTGGATGTCTTTCAGGACGTGCGTGAATTGCAGGTCGCCTGTGTCCAGTTTGTTCGTCGCGAGCGCGTAGAACATGAACGCGTCGTCGGAGTCCGGCGAGTGCGCGACGGTGATGGTGCGTGTTCCGGTTGTGATAGACATGATTAGGAAGGATGAACCTCGGCCGTTTCTCGCTCTATTCTGTTATAAACGGTGTCGCGCTCGACGGCCTCGAAGCCCGCGTCTTCGATGAGCGCGATAATCTCCTGCTTGCTCATCTTGACTTCGTTCCCGGCCTCGACCGAGTAGCTTTCCGAGAGTTCGCCGCCTTCGGTAATCGTGCCGTCCAGGTCGTTCGCGCCGTAGTGCAGCGCGACTTGAGCGAGACGCTTGCCGAGCATCACCCAGTAGGCTTTGACGTGCGGGAAGTTGTCGAGCATCAGCCGCGAGACGGCCATCGTCTTCAGGGAGTCCACGCCCGACGGACCCGGCAGGTGCGAGAGCTGCGTGCCCGGTGGATAAAAGGCGAGCGGGATGAAGCACTGGAAGCCGCCGCTTCTCTCCTGCTGCTCGCGCAGGCGGACGAGGTGGTCAACGCGGTCTTCCGTCGTTTCGATGTGGCCGTAGAGCATCGTCGCGTTGGTTTTGAGTCCGGCGGCGTGGACTTTGCCGGAAAGCTCAAGCCAGCGCTCGGCGTTCGTCTTGTGCGCGCAGATCATCGAGCGCGTCGGCTCGCGGAAAATCTCCGCCCCGCCGCCGGGGCACGAGTCCATGCCCGCCTCCTTCAACTGCTCTATCACGTCCTCGTCCGTCAGCTTGTAGAAGTGCGCGAAGTGATCAAGCTCGACCATCGTCCACGCCTTCAGGTGCAGCCGCGGATACTCGCGCTTGAGCGACGAGAGCAGGTCCGTGAAATAGCTGAACGGCAGTTTCGTGTTCAGCCCGCCGACGATGTGCAGTTCGGTCGCGCCCTCACGGACTGCCTCGCCCGCGATGCGCAGAGAGTCTTCGATGTTGTGCGTGTAGGCGTCGGCCGCGCGCGGCGTGCGGAAGAAGCCGCAGAACTTGCAGTCCGCGTAGCAGACGTTGGTCGGGTTGAAGTGGCGGTTGACGTTGAAGTAGGTCGTGCGCCCGTGGAGCCTGCGGCGCACTGTGTCCGCGAGCTTCGCGAGCGCTGGCAAATCGTCCGTCGCGTAGAGCTTCAGTCCGTCTTCGAAGGTCAAACGCTCGCCGCGCTCAACCTTCGGCGCGATGTCGTTCAGGTTCGGGTCGTGTGAAAAGTTCATGAGTTTTAGCAAAATCGAAATTACTCCCAGAGCGATTGCACGTCGAGTGTGAAGCCTGGCAGCAAGGGGTCGCCGGAAACCGTCTGCGGGTCGTCCAGACATTCAACCGGGGACTGCGGCCGATAGACGTAAACTTTCTTCTCGAACGGGTCAATCAGCCAGCCGAGCTGCGCGCCGTTCTCAATGTACTCCTGCATCTTCTTCTTCAACGTGCGCAGCGAATCCGTCGGAGAGCGCAACTCGACGACGAAATCCGGGCAGAGCGTTGCAAACTGCTCTCGCTCTTTCTCGGAAAGCTGCTCCCACCTTTCATTCCGCACCCACGAGAAGTCGGGCGAGCGCTTCGCGCCGTTAGGCAACGTGAACAGGGTCGAAGAATCGAAGCCTTTACCCGTTCCGTCTTTTTCCGCCCAGGATCCGACGCTGACAATCAATTTGAAGTTGCGATGTCCAGTCTTTAATCCGGTCGGCGACATGACAATCAAGTCTCCTGCGCTGGTCAGCTCAATGTGCAAATCTTTATTGAGCATGCAGAATTCGTAGAACCCGTCTTCGCCGAGTTTCTGGAGCACAGGGTGGAAGTGAAGCACGAGGGCTTCCGTGTTTTGTTCAACCGGGGTGAGTGTCGTGCTGCTCATAGCTTTACTCTTTTCCTTTCAGCGTGCCTCTCAAACGAGCTTGAGGAGCAGCGCCCCGCCGAAGGTCGCGAACAGGATGACGCTGACGAAGGCGTTCGTGGTAAAGAACGCCGCGTTCAGCCGGCTCAGGTCGTGCGCGCGTACGAGCGTGTGCTGGTAAACGAGCAGCGCGCCGGTGGCGACCACGCCCAGGAGCGCAAGAGCGCCCAGGTGCGTCACCAAGTATAGCGCAACGAGCGTGGCGAAGGCTTGCGCGTGGAAGAGGCGCGAGACCCAGAGCGCGCGGGCTACCCCTAAGTGGCGGGGAATCGAATGCAGCCCGACCCTTCGGTCGAAGTCGTAGTCCTGGCAGGCGTAGAGCACGTCGAAGCCCGCGGTCCACAGCATGACGACGAGCGAGAGCAGCAATGGCACAGGGCTGTCGAGCGCGCCGCGCACGGCGATCCACGCGCCCGCGGGCGCTATCGCCAGGCACCAGCCCAGCACCAGGTGCGAGAGCATCGTCCAGCGCTTCGTGTACGAGTAGAGCAAAATGCTTGCGAGCGCGACCGGGGCGAGGACGAGCGTCAGGCGGTTGAGCATCGCCGCGGCTGTGAAGAAGAGCGCTGCGGAGATGAGCGTGAAGGCCCAGACGAAGCCGACCGAGAGCGTGCCCGCAGGCAGAGCGCGCGAACGTGTGCGCGGGTTGCGCGCGTCAATCTCGCGGTCGGCGAGACGGTTGAAAGCCATCGCGCACGAGCGCGCGCCAACCATCGCCAGCGTGATCCAGAGCGCTTGCTGCGCGGTCGGCAAGCCACCTGCCGCGAGCACGGCCCCCAGAAAGGCGAACGGCAGCGCGAACAGCGTGTGCTCGATCTTAATCATTTCGAGCGTCGTGCGAACGTTTTTAGCTGTGGCGGTCAACATAACTTTTCATCAAGCTCACGGGCGGCCTGAGAACCCGAGCGCCCCGGCCCTTTCCCTCCGCGAGCCCCTCCTGCTCTTCACAAGAGCAAAGACAGGGCCACTCGGATTCGGCCGCAATGTCGCGCGTCCATTGGCACAATTCTTCGCAAACTGCCAAAAAGCAGTGGGCGGTTGGCAGTTCGCGGTTGGCAGTAAAAACAGGCTATCAGCGGCGTTGAGCTTTTGTTTTTAACTGCCCGCTACTCTCCCCCTTTCCAGCGCGTGCCCTGCGAATGGGGGACACCGAACTGATCCAGGATGCGGAAGACGAGGTGGTCAACCATCTCCTCGATTGACTGCGGCCGGTGGTAGAAGGCTGGGCTGGCCGGAAGAATGCGCGCGCCGGCGTGCGCGAGCCTGAGCATGTTCTCAAGGTGAATCGCGTTGTAAGGCGTCTCGCGCGGGACGAGCACGAGCTTTCGTCCTTCCTTCAATGTCACATCGGCCGCGCGGTGAATCAGGTTCGTGCAGGCTCCAGAGGCTATCGCGCCGAGCGTGCCCATCGAGCAGGGGACGACGACCATGCCCGCCTGCATGTGCGAGCCGGAGGCGGGCGTCGCCGCCAAATTATCAAGGCGGTGCGGCCGGACCAGTTTCGAGTCGGGCGAGAGCCCGAGCCATTCGTTGACGCGTGCCGGGTCGGCCTCGCCCAGGTCAACGCCCAGTTCGACCCGCGCGACGGTGCGCGCGGACTCAGACATAATCAGGTTGACGCGCTCGACCGCGCCGCTCGCCGCTAATTGAATCAGCGTGCGGTGCGCGTAGATGGAGCCGGACGCTCCGGTAATGGCGACAGTCAGTTCCATGAAAACAGTGACGAGTGACAAGTGACGAGTGACAAGCAGCAGGATTTTAACTTGTCACTCGT
>DATFCB010000548.1:0-2856 GCA_035253525.1 Pyrinomonadaceae bacterium
ACTGAATCTCGTCCGCGCTCGTCTTGATTAGCATAAGGACGGTTCTGTTTTCAGAAGGAGTAGCAGATGACGCCGTCGCAGCCGCCGTAGCAGTCGGACGGGCAGTCTGAATTCTTGCCGCAACGAATCGCCGAACAGTTAGAACGCTGCTGACCGCCCGCGCCGCCTGAGCCTGACTGACCGCCGCCGACCTGGTTGATGCAGGCGTCCGGGACGCCCAAGCACAGACTTTCGCAACTCGATTTCAGCATGCACTCACGGACCCCAGGCTTGTTCAAACTCGGTGAGTCGGCCGCTGCCTTCATGCAGTCGTCGTAAGCCTGGCAGCCGCAGGCATCATATTTCCGACATAGTTCGGCGTTGATCTGGCTGCCCTCCGCCCCTTCCGCGGAGGCCCGGCTATTGCCCGCGCCTCCGCGCGGCTTACACGCGGCCAGCGCCAGAGTCAACAGGAAGAGACAACAAAACTTCGCCCACGCCCTGTCAGCACCCATCTTCATACCGCCCCTCCTTTGAGTTTTAGACTGACCGCGTATGAAATGATGCAACGGCTTGAATATGAATTACGTCATTTGCAGCTCGCGCTCGCGCAGGTACTTGATGCGGTCGCGCAGCTCGGCCGCGCGCTCGAACTCGAAGCGCTTGGCGGCCTCGCGCATCTCGGCCTCCATGCGCAGGATGGTCGCGTCAATGTTCTCGCGCGTGTATTCCTCATACTCGTCCAGGTTGAGCGGCACTTTGAAGTAGTCAGCCTCGTAGGCCGTGACGAGCGTGGCCTCGACCGGCTTGATGATAGTCTTCGGGGTGATGCCGTGCTCCTGGTTGTAGGCTTCCTGAATCGTGCGGCGGCGCGTCGTCTCGTCAATCGCGCGGCGCATGGAGTCGGTGACTTTATCCGCGTAGAGAATCGCCGTGCCGGCAGCGTTGCGTGCCGCGCGCCCTATGGTCTGAATCAGGGAACGGTCCGAGCGCAGGAAGCCTTCCTTGTCCGCATCGAGGATGGCGACGAGCGAGACTTCGGGCAGGTCAAGCCCTTCGCGCAGGAGGTTGATGCCGACTAAAACGTCGAACTCGCCGCGCCTGAGGTCGCGCAGGATTTTGATGCGTTCGAGCGTTTCGATGTCTGAGTGCAGGTAACGCACGCGGACGCCGACCTCCGCGAAGTACTCCGTCAAGTCCTCTGCCATCTTCTTCGTCAGCGTCGTCACGAGTACGCGCTCGTTCCGCTCGGCGCGCACGCGGCACTCTTCCAGGAGGTCGTCAATCTGCCCTTTGACGGGGCGCACCTCTACTTCCGGGTCCATCAACCCTGTCGGGCGGATGATTTGTTCGACGACTTCACCGGCCGACTTAGTCAATTCATAAGGACCGGGCGTGGCCGAGACGTAGATGGTCTGTCCGATGCGCGCCTCGAACTCTTCGAAGTTGAGCGGGCGGTTGTCCATCGCCGAGGGGAGACGGAAGCCGTACTCGACGAGCGTGCGCTTGCGCGACTGGTCGCCCTTGAACATGCCGCCGAGTTGCGGGACGGTCTGGTGCGACTCGTCAATCACCATGATGGTGTCGCGCGGCAAATAGTCGAGCAGCGTCGGCGGCGGCTGGCCCGGCGCTTTCCCCGTCAGGTGACGCGAATAGTTCTCGATGCCGCGGCAGAAACCCATCTCCTTGATCATCTCAAGGTCGTACATCGTGCGCTGGTGCAGGCGCTGCGCCTCGACGAGCTTGCCCTCCTGTATGAGCTTCGGCTCCCACCAGTCCAGCTCCTCGCGTATGGTCTTGATGGCGCGCTTGATGGTCGGCTTGGACATCACGTAATGAGACTTCGGGTAGATGGGCAGGCGCTGCGTGTGCTTGTGCAGGACTTCGCCGAGCAGCGGGTCAATGGTCGAGACGGAGTCAATCTCGTCGCCCCACAGTTCTATCCGGTAAGCCTGGTCCTGGTAGCTCGGGTAAATCTCCACCACGTCGCCGCGCACGCGGAAAGAGCCGCGGTCGAATTCTATGTCGGAGCGCTCGTACTGCAACTCGACCAGCTTTTGCAGCAGAGCCTCGCGCGCCATCTTCATCCCAGGCTCGACGAAGAGCAGCATCCCATAATAAGCGTCCGGGTCGCCGAGGCCGTAGATGCAGGAGACCGAGGCGACGACGATTACGTCTCGCCGCTCAAACAGCGCGCGCGTCGCAGACATCCGCAGCCGGTCAATCTCGTCGTTAATCGTCGCCTCTTTCTCGATGTACGTATCCGACGCCGGCACATAAGCCTCCGGCTGGTAGTAATCGTAATAAGAGACGAAATACTCGACCGAGTTTTCGGGGAAGAACGTCTTAAACTCCTGATAGAGCTGCGCCGCCAGCGTCTTATTGTGTGCCAGAACCAGCGTCGGCCGCTGCGTCCGCTGGATGACCGACGCCACACTGAAAGTCTTCCCAGACCCCGTAATCCCCAGCAGCACCTGGTCCTTAACGCCCTCGTCCAACCCCCTCACAAGCGCGTCAATCGCCTGCTGCTGATCCCCCTGCGGCGTGTATTCCGAACGTAAATTGAATCCCATAATGAGCAAATGGCCGATGAAAAGTTAGAGCCTAGATTCTAACTTCTCAACAGCCACTTGTCACTTGCCGCCCGCTTCGGCCACGAAGCCCTGGCAGAGCTTTCTCGGTATTCCGCCGAGGGGCCGCCCCGCCCATGAATTAAAACTCTCAGGCTCGGATGGCAGCGCGCTCGCCCGCGAGTCTCGGCCAGGAGAGGCTATGTTTGCAGGTCTCGCAGGCGAGGCCGTTTTCGAGGTCGTAGTGGGCGTCCGTATTGTGCCAGAGCTTGAGGCCGACGGGGAGGTCAAAAGATTCTTCGGCCTG
>DATFCB010000549.1:0-18010 GCA_035253525.1 Pyrinomonadaceae bacterium
CGGCCTTGAGCAGCAGGCGGATGGCTTCCAGCACGTCCGGCTGGTCGTCGGCGATTAAGATTCGGGGCGTCGTCTTAGGCATGACGGGAAAAACTTGGACAGTGAGAGTAAATCCCCCAACGGCGTGCGGTGTCAAATGCCCTCACGGGCCGAGGGGCGTTTCGACGACGACGTTGTTGAGTCTGAGGGTCGTCGAGGTGGCGCGTTGCAGGTCTGCGAGCGCCTGATTGTAGTTGGTCTCGGCGCGCAGCTCTAAGTTGCGCGCGTTGGTCAACTGGTTCTCGCGCTGGAAGAGTAGGAAGGTGGTCGAGCGCCCGACCTGGTAGAGGCTCTTTTCCGCGTTGAGCTGCACCTCGGCGTTCTCGCGCGACTGGCGGGCCGCCAGCACGCGCAGCCGCGCTGTCTCCGCGGCCTGCGCGGCGTTGCGCACTTCGACCTCTATGTTCAACTCCTCGCCGTGCATCGTGGCCGCCAACTGCTCGCGCTGCATCTGCGCGGTCGCCAGGTTGGCCTTCGCCGTCTTGTTGCGCAGAGGCAATTCAAGGCGGACGCCGACGACGATGTTGCGCGTGTTGAAGCCCGCCAGGTTGCGCAGCATACGGCCGTAGCCCCCGACCAGATTCGGCGGCACACTGTCCGTCTGTTCGCCGTCAACGGAGCCGGTCGGAGTCACGGGCGAGCCGGCGAGCCCCGTAGTCGAGACCGTCGCCTGAAGGTCAAGGCGCGGGCGCGTCTGGTTCTTGAAGTAAGAGATGTCTATGTCGGTTATCTCCTGCTGAAGACGCGTGCGCCGCAACTCGGGGCGGTTGGCTCGCGCCTCGTCGAGCGCGTCCCGCAGATTGATGGGGGCCGCCGAGTCGAACGGAGACTGGTCCGTCGGAACGAGGGCCGCCGACCACTCCGCCGCCTGCGAGTCGGGGAGGATGAGTCGCTTGAGATTGTTCTCGGCCACGGAAACATTCTGCACGGCTTGCAACACGTCCGCCTCACGGTTGGAAAGCTCCGTCTGCACCTCGGCGCGCTCGACCGGCGCGATTGAACCGGCCTCGATGCGCTGCTCAGTTTGCGTAAACTGAGTGCGGATGAGATTCAGGTTAGCGATGCGGTTCTGCTGGTCGCGGAGCGCGAAGACCAGCTCCCAGTAAGCGCGCTGCACCTGCGTGATAACGTCAATCGTCTGCCGCCGAAAATCCGCGTCGGATTGTTCGAGCCGTTTGCGCTGAATGCGAATCTGCCGCCGGTTGTTGTCAATCCTGCGGTCGCGCCAGAGCGGCTGCGTGAAGGTCACGCCCAGATTCCCGGAGTAGGCCGGACTGATCTGGGCGAAGGACGAGCTGGTCGTCTCGCGCGTGTTGTTGAAAAAGACCTGGTACTGCCCGCCTCCGGTGCGGAAGAGTTTGGTCAGGGAAGGCCCGAAGTCGATGAGCGTTTGCGAGACGGTCCCCGCTTGGTTCGAGCCGCCGAGCGTACTCGACTGCGGGGTGACGAAACTGCTGAACTGCGGCGTGATTTGAAAGACGGGTTCGTAAACGCCTTCGAGCGCGCGCAGGTTGGATTCCGTCACACGCACGCCGACGCGCGCAACCTCTATCTCGGTGTTGTGCTCAAGCGCGCGGCGAATCGCTTCGTTGAGCGTGAGCGGCAACATCTCACCGCTCACGACTCCGAGCCGTGAGAGCGGCGGCAGCGGCGGCAACGGGTGCGGCGGTTGAGATTCCTGACCTGCGCCGCTCGCCGGGCCGGAAGTTTCCTGACCCGCATTCGGGGTCGCAGGAAGTTGGGGCGACTCCGTAGAAGGAGTTGTGGCCGGCGGCGTCTGTGTTGCCTGCGGAAACGTGTTCACGCCGGGCGGCGACTGCGCGGCGGGCCGCTCAGTGCCGGGAGGCGCGGTCGGATTCGATGGGTCAGGCCGCGATTGCTCGGGCGTGGCCCCGCGACGCTCCGTCCCCGGCGGGCGGGTCGCGTCCTGCTGCGCCGGATTGGGAACAGTCGGCGTCTGCGCCCGAACGGAAAAGCAAACGATGAGAGACAAGACAACTGCGTACAGTATTCGATTCATAGTAAAACTCAACACTCAATCCACCTTGATCGGTAGTGATAAAAGGCAAGCCACTGATTGACTCAACCCCTTTGCGCCTTTGCGCCTCCAGCGAGAGAAAACCAAAACCACTCACGCTGGAGGCGCAAAGACGCAAAGGGGTTGAGTTAAGGTTTTCAAACACACTTTAAAAATGTTCCGCCCCTACTCGTAACGGAGCGCGACCATTGGGTCCACCTTCGTCGCCCTGCGCGCAGGGATGTAGCAGGCCAGCAGCGCGACCGTCGAGAGCAGGACCGAGACGCCCACGTAGGTCAGCGGGTCGGTCGGCGTGACGCCGAAGAGCAGGCTCGACATGAGGCGCGTTAAGGCCAGCGCCGCGACCAGACCCAACCCGACGCCGACAAGCGCGAGAATCATGCCCTGACGAACGACCATCGTGAGCACGTCGCCCGCCTGCGCGCCCAAAGCCATGCGGACCCCTATCTCGTGTGTGCGCTGATTGGTGGCGAAACTAATCAGGCCGTAGATGCCCACCCCGGCCAGCACGAGCGCGATGGCGGCAAAGGCGCTGAGCAAGAATAGATTGAAGCGCCGCGTCGCCAGCGACTCGGAGACGAGTTGCTCCATCGTCGCCACCCTATAAAAAGTGATGTCCTTATTGAGCGCCCACATCTGCTGTTTCACGGCAGGAAGAATTTGCCGCGGGTCGCCGGTGGTCCTCATCACAAAGGTCATCTCGCCGAAGGAAGTCTGGTGGTACGGCAGATAGATTTCGGGGCGCGGGTCGCTGTCCAGCCCGTCGGGGCGCATGTCGCCGATGACGCCGACGATGGTGCGCGGGACCGGCTGCCCCTCCCTTGTTCGCAAGAGGACTTTCTTGTCAAGAGGGTCTTCACCCGGAAAGTATCGCCGGGCCAGGGACTCGTTAATCAACACGACCCCGGCCGAGCGCGTGTCGTCAAAGCGTGTGAAGAAGCGTCCCTGCTTGAGAGGGATGCCGAGGGTGCGGAAATAATCGGGCGTCGCCATCCCTCTGTAA
Source organism: Pyrinomonadaceae bacterium (assembly GCA_035253525.1). GTDB lineage: Bacteria > Acidobacteriota > Blastocatellia > Pyrinomonadales > Pyrinomonadaceae > QHXM01. The sequence continues at coordinate 3,081 of DATFCB010000549.1, forward strand.
GCGGAGTGTTCCTGGCCGGGCGCTGGCGCGGGGCGTCCTTCGACGGTAAAGGTCGTGGGCATCTCGAACCTGAAGAACGGCAAAGAGGAGACGCCGCCGACTGACTCGACGCCGGGGATGGCCGACAGCGCCGCGAACGCCTGATCGTAAAACGGCAGCCTCTTCTCCGGCTCGGGGATTTCATCCCAGATGAAGACCTGTAGGGCCAGGATTTTATCGGTGGTAAAGCCGGGGTTGACGTTGAGCAATTGGACGAAGCTGCGAATCAGTAGGCCCGCGCCGATAAGGAGGACTAAAGCCAGGGCGATTTCCGTCACCACGAGCACGTTGCGAAAGCGCTGGCGAAAGAGGCCGGCGGTCGCACTGCGTCCACCTTCTTTGAGCGATTCCTGTAGGTCCGGCTTGGAGAAGCGTATGGCCGGGGCCAGCCCGAACATGAGCGCCGTCAGGACGGAGATGCAGACCGCGAAACCGAGCACACTCGCGTCAAGCCTCACTTCGTCGAGGCGCGGCAGGTTGGCCGGGCTGAAGGCCAGTAGTAAATCAACTCCCCACTGGGCCAAAAGAATCCCGCAGCCGCCGCCGACCAGGGCGAGCACGACGCTCTCCGTAATCAATTGACGGATGAGACGCGCGCGCCCCGCCCCGAGCGCGGCCCGAATCGCAAACTCGCGCCCGCGCTCCGCGCCGCGAACCAGCAGGAGGTTGGCGATGTTGGCGCAGGCGATGAGGAGGACAAAGACGACAGCGCCGAGCAGTATCAACAGGGCCGGGCGGACGGGGCCGGTGATCTGTTCGGGCAAGGCGATGGCCGTCACACCGATGTCCGCGTTGGTGCGCGGGTTCTCCTGCGCGAGTTGGGCCGAGATGGTGTTCAGTTCGGATGCGGCCTGCGCGAGCGTCGCCCCGGTCTTCAAACGACCGATGACCACGAAGCGCGTCCCGAAGCGGTCTTGCCGGTCTTCTTCCGTGAAGGTGCGCGGCACCCAGATCTCTTTATCGGCCGGGAATTTGACGCGCGGCGGCAGGACGCCGACGATGGTGAAGGGCTGCTTGTCAAGCTGTATCGTCCGGCCGACGGCTTTCGGGTCGGAGCCGAAGCGGCGCTGCCACGCGCCGTGGCTGAGGACGACCACGCGGTCATTTCCCTCCTGGAATTCTTCGGGCACGAACGTTCGCCCGTGAAGGGCGTTGACGCCGAGAACGTCGAAGAACCCGTCCGTCACGAGCCAGGACTCCAGGCTCTCCGGGCCTTCGGGGCCGTCGAAGTCGAAGCTGTAGGGGTCTGCGGCGGCCAACTGCTCGAAGACGCGGTTGCGCTCCTTCCAGTCCAGGAAGTTGGCGGGCGCAACGTCGTCGCGCAGTGCGCCCGTCTTGTCGTTCCGCTGCCAGAGAGTGATGATTCGGTCGGGCTCATGGTAGGGCAGCGGGCGCAGGAGCACGCCGTTGACCACCGTGAAGATCGAAGTAATCGCGCCGATGGCTAAGGCCAGAGTGATGATTGCCACGGCGGAAAAGCCGGGCCTCTTCCACAGAGAGCGCAGCGCGTGCCGTAAATCCTGAATCAATCTATCCATAAGTCACTCCCCCACTCGGCGCGAGGTAGTTAAGCGTTGAGCGAGTATCACTCGGCCCGTAGCCGAGCGCTGATACCCGCGCTCTCATTCGTAACGGAGCGCGACCATCGGGTTCACTTTCATCGCGCGCCGCGCAGGGATGTAGCAGGCCAGGAGCGCCACCGCCGACAAGAGCACGGAGACTCCGGCAAACGTCAGCGGGTCGGTAGGACTGACGCCAAAGAGCAGGCTTGTCAGCACACGCGTCATCGCGAACGCTGCCAACAGTCCTATCGCCACACCGATTAAGGCCAGCACCATGACCTGCCTCAGCACCAGCTTGCTGATGTCGCCGGTTTGCGCGCCCAGGGCCATGCGGATGCCTATCTCGTGCGTGCGCTGCGTGACCGCGTAAGCCATCACGCCGTAGATGCCGACGGCAGCCAGGAACAGGGCGAGCACGGCGAATGCTCCGAACATCTTCCCGTAGAAAAGCGGCAGCCACACAGACTTCTCCAGAACCGCCTTCATCGTCAGGACGTTGAAAAGAGGAAGATTTTTATCTACGGCATGAATCTCGCTGGTGACGGCGGCGGTAATATTCGCAGGGGCACCGGACTTTGCGCGCACCGCGAGCATCATGCTGCGATAGGGAGCCTGCGGATAGAGCACATAGGTTTGGAGCGGAGGCTTAACGTCCAGCCCCCCGATTCGATATAGCTCCTTCACGTCGGCCGTCACCCCCACCACAGTCAGCCAGGGGGCGTCCGCGCTCGCGCCGAGCCGCAGACGTTTACCGACCGCCTCGTCGTTGGGCCAGAAGCGTCGCGCCATCGTCTCGTTGATGATGACCACAGGGCTTGACTCGGCCAGCTCCCGCTCCTCAAAGGCTCGCCCGCGCACGAGAGGGATTCTCATCGCCCTCAGATAATCGGGAGTCGTCGTTTGCATGGTCGTCTCAGGCGCTTCACTGGCCGCGACCGGCTGCCCTTCGACGTTGAAGGATTCTGTCGAGTAACTGTCGCCGAGCGGCAGGTCGTTGACGATGCCCACCGCTTCAACATCAGGGAGAGCCTTGATGCGCTCAGCGATTTGTTGAATGAAGATTGTGCGTTGCTTGTCCTCTTCATAGTTTGGCCCGGAGAGCCGGAACTCCATCGTCAGAAGGTTCTCCGGGTCGAAGCCCGCATCAAGCCGCTGCATCTGTAGAAAGCTGCGAATCATCAGCGTCGCCCCGATGAGGAGAACAAGCGAGAGGGCTATCTCCGAGATGACGAGTGCGCTGTGCAGGCGGTTTTGACGTACCCCTCCGGTTGACGTTCTCCCGCCGGCCTTGAGAGCTTCCTGCAAGTCGGGCTTCGAGAGACGAAGCGCGGGCGTCAGCCCGAACAGGATGCCCGTCAGGACCGAGATCGAGAAGGTAAAGACGAGGGCTCGCCAGTCAATCCCGAAAGTGAGCCAGAATGGAATCTCGGTCGGGACGGACGCGATCACGAGGTCAATCCCCCAGAACGCCATCAGGATACCCAGCCCGCCGCCCAGAAGAGCAATCATCACGCTCTCCGTGAGTAACTGACGGATGACCCTGATGCGCCCGGCCCCGAGGGCAGTACGAATGGCAATCTCCCTCTGCCGGGCACCGGCGCGAACGAGCAACAGGTTCGCCACGTTCGCGCAAGCGATGAGCAACACGAAGAGCACTGCGCCGAGCATGGTCAGGAGAAAGACGTTGACTCCTTCGGGGACAAGCTCTGCGCGCAACGGCCTGGCGAGCGCGCCCATGTCACGATTTGTCTCTGGATACTGCTGCTCCAGCCGCCGCGCGATGCTGCTTAACTCGGCCTGCGCCTGTTCCACGCTGACCCCGCGCTTGAGGCGCGCGATGGCATCAAGCGAGTGTAGGCCACGGTCAATTTTGCTCATGTCCAGCGCCAGAGGAGCCCAGACCTCTGCGAACTCCGGGAACTTGAAACGCGGCGGCATGACTCCGATTACCGTATAGCTCTCGCCATCGAGCAGGAGCGTCTTGCCAATCACACCGGGGTCGGAGGCAAAGCGTCGCTCCCAGAGGTCGTGGCCCAGGAGGACGACGCGCTCCCCGCCGGGCTTATCCTCTTCCGGGCGGAAGTCACGCCCCAGGATGGGCTTGATGCCCAGGAGCGGGAAGAGCGTGGAGTTGACGCGCACGCCGGCAAGGCGCTCAGGGTTATCTTCCGTACTGAAGTTGAAGGAGCGTCGCTGAAAGGCCGCCACCTCGTCGAAGACCTGGCTCTGCTCTTTCCAGTCAGCGAGATTGTGAGCGGAGAGCGGGTTCCACTCCGTGCCTTTCTTGATCTGCGTCTCATGAAGCGCGACGAGTCGCTCAGGCTCACTGTAAGGCAGCGGGCGGATGAGCATGGTGCTGACAACGCTGAAGATGGTCGTATTGAGGCCGATGCCGAGGGCCAGACACAGAACTGCGGCGAGCGTGAACCCTGGATGTTTGACCAACATGCGAACGCCGTAGCGAACGTCCTGTAACAACGCGTCCATCATTCTTTCTCCATTCCTGCGAGGTGTTCAGGCTCACTCGTAACGGAGCGCGACCATCGGGTCTACTTTCATCGCCCTCAGCGCGGGAACCAGGCAGGCGATGAAGGCTATGATCGCCAGGAGCAGCGACACGCCAAAGAGCGTCGCAGGGTCGTTGGGCGTGACGCCGAACAGCAGGCCCGCCATGAAGCGCGTGACGGCGAACGAAACGAGCAGCCCCAGAATGAGGCCGACGACGACCAGTAACATGCCTTGCCTGATGACCAGCCGCAGGATGTCGCCTCGGCTCGCGCCCAACGCCATGCGGATGCCTATCTCGTGTGTGCGCTGCGTGACGGCGTAGGCCATCACGCCGTAGATTCCGACCGACGCCAGAATCAACGCGATGACGGCGAAGACGCCCAGCAGGAACATGACCAGACGGCGAGCGCCCGTTGATTCGACGATGCGCTGCTCCATCGGCTTAACGTCGAAGACGGGGAGGTCTTTGTCGAGCGCCTGCACCTCCTTGCGCAACGCCCCGGTCATACTCACGGGGTCCGTGACCGTGCGTACGACGAGGAACATGGAATTGCCGGGGGTTTGAAGCGAAGAGGTGTAAATGTATTCCTCCGCCTGGTCGTCCAGCCCGAAGTGCTTCACGTCGCCGACGACGCCAATCACCTCGGCGGGCGGCCTCCTGTTCTGCGAGTCGAGAATGCGCTTGCCGATTGGGTCTTCGCCGGGCCAATATTTTCGGGCCATCGTCTCGTTAATGACAATGGCGAACGGAGTCTTGGTCGTGTCGTGCTCGGAGAACTCACGCCCCTTGACGACGGGGATGCGCATCGTCTGGAAGTAGCCTGGGCTTGACGTGCGCGCGTTGGCCTCCGGGTACTGACCTTGAGGGGGCGCGGGCCTGCCTTCGACGAGGAAGCTGGTCGTCCCGCCGCTGCCGCCCATCGGCATCATGTCAATCGTGGCGGCCGCCTCGACGCCGGGCAGGTTTTTGATTCGCTGAATCAACTCCGAATAGAAGTTCACTGTCTGCTCGTCCTGCCCGTACTGAGCTTGCGGCAGGGAGAGTTGCAAGGTGGTCAAGTTCTGCGGGTCGAAGCCGGGTTTGACATCCATCAAGCGCCAGAGGCTTCTCATCATCAGCCCTGAGCCGACGAGGAGCACCAGGGCGAGCGTCACTTCGGAGACTATCAGCGCATTGCGGAAACGCTTGCGGCCCTGCCCGGCGCTCCCTTTGCTCCCCTCTTTGAGTGACTCGTTCAAATCGTACTTCGACGCCTGCCACGCCGGGAAAAGTCCGAAGAGAATCCCCGTCAGCAGCGAGACGACGAGCGTGAAGCCGAGGACGCGGTAGTCCAATCCAATCTTGTTCCAGCCGGGGATGCCGAGCGCGAATTGCCTGGGCATGCTGGCGAGCAGGAGGTCTATGCCCCAGAGGGCGAGCAGCAGACCACAGATTCCGCCGACGAGCGACAGCAGGACGCTCTCCGTCAGCAGTTGACGGATGATGCGCAGTCTTCCTGCGCCGAGCGCCGTGCGGATGGCAATCTCTTTTTGTCGCGCGGCTGCCCGCGCCAGCATCAGGTTGGCGACGTTGGCGCAGGCGATGAGCAGCACGAACCCGACCGCCGCGAGCAGTATCAGCAGCGCCGGTTTAATCTCGGCCACACTCTCGTCCGCGAGCGAGGCGAGCCTGACGCCCCGCTGATTGTTCGTGTCTGGATACTGCTGGCGCAGGCGAGCAGCGATGGTGTCCATCTCGGCCTGCGCCTGCTCAATGGTTACGCCCGGCTTCAGGCGTGCCCGTGTGTAGAGAAAATGTGACCGGCGGTTTGTCTTGAAACCGTCGCTCGGGGCCAGCGGCGTCCACAGCTCGGACATCGTGCGTGGAAACTCGAAGCCCTCGGGCATGACGCCGACGACCGTGTGGGGCCGCCCATTAACGCTGATCGTCTGCCCGACGACATTCTGGGCCGAGCCGAAGCGACGCTGCCACAGGCCGTGGCTCAAAATCACTACGTTCTCACGACCCGCCTGCCCCTCTTCCGCCAGAAAATCTCTCCCCAGGACGGGCCGGACTCCGAGCGTGGCGAACATGTTGGTCGTGACCACATTGCCTATCACCTGTTCGGGAGTCTCCCCGCCGGTCAGGTTAAAGTACTGCCACCTGAAGGCCGCCAGATTCTCGAACGACTTACTCTCAGCCTGCCAGTCGAAGAAGTTGGCGGGCGCGGCCTCGTTGTGACTCTTCAGGTAATCACTCAGCAGTTGCGGGTTCGTCTCCCAAGCGATGACCAGTTGCCCAGGGTCTTTGTAAGGCAGCGGGCGCAACAGGACCGAGTTGACGACGCTGAAAATCGCGCTGTTGGCTCCGATGCCGAGCGCGAGCGCCAGCACCGCCACGACCGTAAAACCCGGCCTCTTCAAGAGCGTCCGTATGCCGTACCGCAGGTCTTGTAAAAGTGATTTCATCGCAGCACCTCATTCGTAACGGAGTGACACCATCGGATCAACGCGGGTCGCCCTGCGCGCGGGAACGTAACTCGCGAGCAAGGCGACTGCCGCCAGCAACACCGCGAGGGCGACAAAGGTCGCGGGGTCGGTCGCGCTCACGCCAAACAGCAGGCTCTGCATCAGGCGCGTGACGGCGAACGCCCCCACGAGACCGATGCCGATGCCGATTAAGACCAGCTTCAAGCCCTGCCCGACGACGAGCCTGAGCACGTCGCGGGTTTGCGCGCCGAGCGCGATGCGGACGCCTATCTCGTGTGAGCGCTGCGTGACTGAGAAGGCGATCACGCCGTAGATGCCGACCGCCGCCAGGAGCAGGGCGGTGACGGCGAAGACGCTCATCAACGTCAGGTTGAATCGCTGGCTGGCGATTGACGCCGACATCACGTCGCTCATCGTTTTGACTCTGGTCACGGGGAGCAGTTTATCTATCGCCCAGACTTCATTCTTCACCTGACCCGCAAGCGCCGTGGGGTCTCCCTGGCTTCGCACGACCAGATACATCCAACGCTTCCAGGGATGTTCCAACTGAAAATACGAAGAATAGAAGGCCGGCTCTTCCGGCTGGTTTAAGCCGAAGTGCTTCACGTCGCCGACGACGCCGACGATGGTCATCCATTGCACAGGCTCCACGCGCGCCCACCTGATGCGCTTGCCGACGGGGCTTTCGTCGGGGAAATATTGACGGACAAAACTCTCGTTGACGACGCCGACCATCGGCGCATCGGCCCTGTCCTGCGGCGACAGGTCGCGCCCCTGTATGACGGGAATATTCATCGCGCGAAAGTAATCGCCGCCGACGGTGCGCGTGTTCAACTCCGGCTCCGTGCCTACGTCAAGCGGGGGGCGGCCGTCAATGATGAAGTTGTGCGTCAGTTGGTCGCCGCTCAGCGGAAGCTCGCTCACCATCGCGGCCTGCACCCCCGGCGAAGAATTGAGGCGGTCAAGCAGGTTCTGTCGAAACTGCGTCTGCACTGGAATCTCTTTATAACGCGACTCGGGAAGCTCGATTCGCATCGTCAGCAAATTGTCGGGGCTGAAGCCCGGCTTGACGTTCCGCAGGTGCCAGAAGCCTTTGATGAGCAGCCCCGCTCCGATGAGGAGCATGAGTGCCAGCGCAACCTCGGAGACGACGAGGACGCTGCGGACTCGCTGCCTGAGGACTCCGACCGCGCTGCCGCGGCCGCCTTCCTTCAACACGTCATTGAGGTCGAGCCGCGCCGAGCTGAGCGCGGGCGCAAGCCCGAAGACGACGCCCGTCAGGACCGAGACGCCGAAGGTGAAGGCGAGCACCCGCGCGTCAATGCCGACGGCGGCGACTATCGGGAGGTCCGCGGGCTTGAGCGCCATCAGCAAGTCAACGCCCCACATGGCGAGCACCAGCCCGCCCGCCCCGCCGAGGATCGCCAGCAACAAACTTTCGGTTAAGACCTGACGCACGAGTCGCCCGCGGTCTGCGCCGAGCGCCGCGCGAATCGCCAACTCCTGCTGCCGCGCGGCCGAGCGCGCGAGCAGGAGACTTGAGAAATTGGCACAGGCGACCAGGAGCACCAGCCCCACCGCGCCGAAGAGGATGAGCAGCGCCGTGCGGACTTCGCCTGTGACGCGCTCGTGGAGCGGCACGAGCTTCCTGGTTCGCTCCCTGTTCTCGTCCGGGTAGGCTTCGGCCAAACGGCTACTAATCCCCTCCATCTCCGTCTGCGCCTGGGCGAGCGTCACGTCCGGTTTCAAGCGCAGGTAAGTCCGCAGGAAATGTACGCCGCGAACCCCGGCCGCGAGAGGGTTAGCCACGCGCAAGGCGACCCACACGTCCGGGCTCTCCAGAGGCATACTGAAATCGGGGCGCATGACGCCAATCACCGTATAGTTATTTCCACTCAGCGGTATTTGTCTGCCGACGACGTTTTGGTCCCCGCCGAAATGGCGCAGCCAGAAGCCGTGGCTGAGCACCACGACGCGCTCAGCGCCGGAGCGATCCTCCTCCGCCGAAATCACTCGACCGAGGGCCGCCTCGCCCCCGAGGGTTTTGAACAAATCCGCGTTGACGAGCGCGGCCTGAACCTGCAACGGCTCGGCCTCCCCAGTGAAATCCTGAGGCTGTATGACAGCGCCCCCGATAGACTCGAAAGACCGGCTTTGCTCTTTAATATCTTCAAGGTCAGGGAGCGATTCGTTGGAACGTAAAGCCAGCAGGCGCTCCGGCTGCGGGTAGGGCAGCGGTCGCAACAGGACGGCGTTGACGACACTGAAAATCGCCGTGTTGGCCCCGATGCCTAAGACCAGCGTCAGGACCGCGGCCAAAGTGAAGCCCGGATACTTGAAGATCATCCGAACGCCGTATCGCAAGTCTTGAAGGAATGCTCCCATCACCACACCTCTCTAGTCTTTCATTCGTTACGAAGCGCAACCATCGGGTCCACCTTCATCGCCCTGCGCGCCGGAATGTAGCAGGCCAGGAGCGCCACCGCCGACAAGAGCACGGAGACTCCGGCAAACGTCAGCGGGTCGGTCGCACTGACGCCGAACAGCAGACTCGACATCAGGCGCGTCAGCGCGAACGCACCGGCCAGACCCAGGCCGATGCCGATGACGGCCAGCTTCAAGCCCTGCCCGACGACGAGCCTGAGCACGTCGCCTGTTTGCGCGCCCAGGGCCATGCGGATGCCTATCTCGTGCGTGCGCTGCGTGACGGCGTAGGCCATCACGCCGTAAACGCCGACCCCCGCCAGCGTCAGCGCTAAGGCCGCGAAGATGAGCAACAGGAGCATGGAAAACTTCCTGAGCGAAATCGAGTCGGAAAGCAGTTGCTCCATCGTCGCGACGCTGTAGGCGGCCTGGTCTTTATCCACCGCGAGGATTTCATTCTTCACCGCCGCGATCATGTTCTGCGGGTCTGAGTCGGTGCGGACGACGAGCGTCATGTAGGGGAGCGGGAATTGCGCCTCCGACAAATACATCTGCATCCGGTCTTCTTTGTCCGGGCCGTGCTGCTTCACGTCCTTCACGACGCCGACCACCTCACGCCACGGCTGCGGATTCTTTTCCGAGCCGGGGAATTTGACTCGCTTGCCGAGAGGGTCTTGTCCGGGCCAGAGTTGCCGCGCCATCGTCTCGTTGACGAGCGCCACCATAGGGGAATTCTCTGTGTCGCGGTCGTCGAGCGCGCGCCCCTTCATGAGCGGGATTTCCATCGCCCGCAGGTAGCCGGGCGTGGCGACGTAGAGGTCTACGCTGATCTCTTCCCCGCGCGGCTTCGGATGGTCTTCGACGGCGAGCCCCCGCCCGTCGAAATTACTGCTCAGGGGCAGGACACTCGTCACGCCCGCCGAGCGGACGCCCGGCAGGGACTCGACCCCGCGCACGACCCGGTCGTAAAAAGCGACCCACGATTGCTTCTCGGGGTATTTCGACGAAGGCAGCGCGATGTTCATCGTCAACAGGTTTTCGGCGTTGAAGCCCGGATTAACATCCCGCAGCCTGAGCGTGCTCTTAATCAGCAGCCCCGCGCCGGTTAAGAGCACGAGCGCCATCGCCACCTCAGTGACGACCAGAGCGGAGCGCAACATATTGCGACCAACGGACGCGCCCGCCGCGCGCCCCCCTTCTTTGAGGGTCTCGTTCAGGTCGGGCCGCGAGACGCGCAACGCCGGGGCCAGGCCGAAGACAGCGCCGGACACGAGCGAGATGACGATGGTGAAGATGAGCACGTTGGCGTCTATCTGGACGCCGCTCAGCAAGGGGGTCACTTGCGAGCCGAGCGATTCAATCAGGCTCGTCCCCCAGAGGGCGAGTAAAAGTCCGAGGCCGCCGCCCGCGAGTGAAAGCAACATGCTCTCGGTCAGGAATTGTCGCACCAGGCGCACGCGCCCCGCGCCGAGCGCCGCGCGGATGGCGATCTCTTTCTGCCTCGCGGCGGAGCGCGCCAGCAGCAGGTTGCCCACGTTGGCGCAGGCGATGAGGAGGACGAAGACGACGGCCCCGAAAAGGGTCAGCAGTGTCGGGCGCAAGCCCCCGACAGTATCCTCGGAGAGCGTGGTCAAACGAACCGCGTAGTCTGAATTACTCTCCGGGTGCTCACGCGTCAGGCGATTGGCGATGACGCTCATCTCCGACTGCGCCTCTATGAGCGTGACGCCGGGTTTGAGCCGGGCGATGGCGCGAAGGTGGCGCGAGGAGCGCTGCGTTTCGTCGTGAGGCTCGGCCACGGGCCGGTAAAACTGTCCCTGCGGGTCAACCAGGCTGACGGGCAGCGCCTGAAAGTCCGCCGGCATCACCCCGACGATTGTGTACGGCCTGCCGCTCAAATTCACCTGCTGGCCGACGATTGCAGGGTCGCCGCCGAAGCGCCGCTGCCACAGGCCGTAGCCGAGGACGACGACGAAATCCTTCCCTTCCTCCTGCTCCTCGGGCAGGAAGACGCGGCCGAGGAGCGGCGTGCCCCTCAGAATCTGGAAATACCCGTCGCCGACCTGCGTGCCCTGTATTCTCTCCGGCTCGCCACGACCCAGAAGCGTCGCGCTCCAGTTGCCGTAGGTCGCCACGTCTTCAAAAACATTGTTCTGGCGTCGCCAGTCGGCAACGTCGGTCGCGGAGACCTGTGTGCGATTACGCCCCTCGGTCGCGATGTTGCCCCAGACGAGGACGATGCTTTCGGGGTCTTTGTACGGCAGCGACTTCAGCAAGGTCGCGTTCACCACGCTAAAGATAGCGGTGTTCGCGCTGATGCCGAGCGCCAGGGATATCACGGCCACGATGGTAAAGCCGGGCCGCTTCGTCAACATTCTGAAGCCGTACCGAACGTCTTGCCAGAGAGTCCCCATCGTCTTACTCCTTACGGGCCAGGTAGAAATTGAGCGCGACGCGAGCAGTCAACTTACTCGTAACGGAGCGCGACCATCGGGTCCACTTTCGTCGCCCTGCGCGCAGGGATGTAGCAGGCCAGCAGCGCGACCGAAGCTAAAATCAGAGAGACGCCCGCGAAGGTGAGCGGGTCGGTCGCGCTCACGCCGTAGAGCAAGCCCCTCATCACCCGCGTCAGCGCGAAGGCCGCCGCGAGCCCAAGCGCGACGCCGACGAGCGTGAGCCTCATTCCCTGGCCGATAACCATCTTGAGCACGTCGCTCCTTTGCGCGCCGAGCGCCATGCGGATGCCTATCTCGTGTGTGCGCTGCGTGACGAGGAAGCTCATCACGCCGAAGATGCCGACGGAAGCGAGCACGAGCGCGAGCGAGGCGAAGAGCGCGAGCAAGGTCATACTGAAACGCTGGCGCGAGACGGACTCCGAGACGAGAGCGTTCATCGTGTAGATTTCGTAGAGCGGCTGGTCACGGTCAATCTCCTGCACCGACGAGCGCAGGGCTTGTGTGAGAAGCGCCGGGTCGGCAGAGCCTGCGCGCACGACGAGCGAGACATCGCCGATGGGCACTTGCGCGTACGGCACATAAAACTCCGGCCCGGCCTCTTTCGTCAGGTCGCGGCTGCGCACATCTCCGACCACGCCGACGATCTCGCCTTTGATGTCGTTGATGTCCAGGTTCAAACGCTTGCCGACGGGGTCAACGCCCGCGAAATGTTTTCGGGCCAGAGTCTCGTTAATCAGTATGACTTGCGGCGCTTTGCCGTCGTCGCGCTCGGTAAAGTCGCGGCCCTTGATGACGGGTATGCTCATCGCGCGCAGGTAGCCGGGCGTGATGATGCGCGCGCCCGACACGGGTCTTTCGCCAAGCGGAGGCTCAGGCTCTCCGTCAACCGCGTAGCTGATAGACATGTTGTTGCCGCTGAACGGCAAAGGCAGGACGGCCCCGGCCGCCTCGACGCCCGGAACCTGCGCCACGCGCTGAAGCGTCTGCTCTACGAACCTCGCCTGCCGCTGCTCGTCCTCCTGATATTTGGCGGAAGAGAGCGAGAGCGACGCGGTCAGGACGCCGCGCGCGTCAAAGCCCGGATTGACGCTGCGCAGGCGAATGAAGCTCTTGATGAGCAGGCCCGCGCCGACGAGCAAGACCAGAGAGAGCGCGACTTCCGAGACGATCAGGAGGCTACGCATACGATGCCGCCCGCGACCTTCGGACGCGCTGCGGCCGCCTTCCTTGAGCGCTTCGTTGAGGTCAAGCCTGGTGGCCGAAAGCGCCGGGGCGAGGCCGAAGATGAGGCCCGTCAAAAGGGTCGCGCCGACCGTGAAAGAGAGCACCATCAGGTCAAGCCGCGTCTCGCCGACGCGCGGAATGTCTGCCGGGACAAACGTGCCCAAGAGGTCAATCCCCCAGAGCGAGAGCAGCAGCCCGAGCCCGCCGCCAATCAGGGAAAGCAGCAGGCTCTCCGTCAACAGTTGTCGAATGATGCGCGGGCGGCTCGCGCCCAGGGCCGTGCGCAAGGCCATCTCGCGCCCGCGCCCCGCCGCACGCGCGAGCAAAAGATTGGCGACGTTGGCGCACGCCACGAGCAGCACGAAGGCGACCGCGCCGAGCAGGACGAGGAGCGTCGGTCTCAACTCTCCGACCAAATTTTCCTGCGCCGAGACCAGCGTGATAGTGCGGCCCGCGTTCTCGCTCTTGTATTGCTGCTCAAGCCGTGTGGCGATTGTCTTAAACTCTGTCTCCGCCTGTTGCAGCGTCACGCCGTCCTTGAGACGGCCGAGGAGGCGTATGTAATTGGCCCCGCGCTGCTTGTTCATGCTGTCGGCAGGGTCCATAGGAGTCCATAACTCAGGCGGGTCGTTCGTGAACTGGAACTGAAAGCCCGCGGGCAGGACGCCTATGATGGTCTTGCTCGTGCCGTCGAGTGTGATTTGCTTTCCGACGACATTGGGGTCAGAGCCGAAGCGACGCTGCCACATCCCGTGGCTGATGACGGCGACAGGGACTCCGCCCGCGCGCTCGTCCTCGGGCGCGAACGTTCGACCGAGAATTGGCTTCACGCCGAGGACTCTGAACACGTCGGCGGTCGCGCTGACGCCCGCGACCTGTTCCGGCGTCTCGCCCGCGAGCGCGTAGCTTGTGCCGTTGTACGCCGCGAGCGAATCGAAGGAGCCGTTCTGGGCGCGGTAATCGGCGAAGTTGGGGAAGGAGAAAGAGGGCTGCGTCAGTCCCCTTTTCAGATTGACGTTCATGACGACCGCCAACTGCTCAGGCTTATCGTAAGGCAGCGGGCGGAGCAAGACGGTGTTGACGACAGAGAAGATGGCCGTGTTCGCGCCGATGCCTAAAGCCAAAGCCAGGACGGCGACGAAGGTCACCCCAGGAGTCTTCAGCAATACGCGTATGCCGTACCTCATGTCCTGCCAGAAAGTTCGCATGAGAGCCTTCTCCTTCCCAATTTCAATCTATTCGTAACGAAGCGCGACCATCGGGTCCACTTTCATCGCCCTGCGCGCAGGGATGTAGCAGGCCAGCAGCGCGACCGAAGCTAAAATCAGGGAGACGCCCGCGAATGTCAGCGGGTCGGTCGCACTGACGCCGAACAGCAGACTCGACATCAGGCGCGTCAGCGCGAACGCACCGGCCAGCCCTAGAAGGATGCCTATGAGTGCCTGTGCCATGCCCTGGCCCATCAGGAGCTTGAAGACATCCCTTCGCTGCGCGCCCAGGGCCATGCGGATGCCTATCTCGTGTGTGCGCTGTGTGACCGCGTAGGCCATCACGCCGTAGATGCCGACGACCGAGAGTAGGAGGGCGACCGCCGCGAAGAGGCCGACCAGCATCATTTGAAAACGCTGCGGGGCGACCGCCTTGGCGAAGAGGCTCTCCATCGTCTGGACGCTCGCCACGGGCTGGTCTTTATCCAGCGCCCAGACCTCCTTGCGCACGGCTGCCGCCAAATCCTCGGCGCGGCCGCCGCTTGCTCGCACGGCGAGCGTCATGTCCGACCAGTGACTCTGTAGATATGAGACGTACATCATTGGCTTCGGCTCCCCGTCGAGCGACGTGTGCTTGACGCCGCCGACGACGCCGACGACTGTCAGGAACCCGAGCCCGTTTTGCGAGCCGCTCTCGTTGATACGTTTGCCGAGCGGGTCTTCGCCGGGGAAGAAGCGGCGCGCGAGCGTCTCGTCGATGACGATGACGCCGGGCGCTTCCGCCGTGTCCTGTTCCGTGAAGGAGCGCCCGCGCAGCAAGGGGATCTTCATCGCGCTGAAGTAGTCGGTCGTGACGACGCGGAAGTCCGCGGTCTGCACGTTCTCGCCGGAGTCTGGCGACGGACGGCCTTCGACCTCGAAGCCGTCGAGTTCTTCCGCCCCGGTCAGGGGCAGGTGCGAGACGGCCCCGACCGCCTCCACGCCCGGCAGCGCCTTCACGCGCTCGACCAGTTGCCGGTAGAAGGCGGACACCTGCGCGC
>DATFCB010000550.1:0-13265 GCA_035253525.1 Pyrinomonadaceae bacterium
ATCGAACACGGGGGAAGCGGTTTAAGTGAGCATGAGTTCGACCATCAACAACGGGCCGCGCGTGGGCCTTCACGCGCCCATCGCGGGCGGGTTGCATAACGCGCTCTTGAAGGCGTCGGCGCTCGGCTGCGACGCGGTGCAAATCTTTTCGCGCAACCCGCGCGGGTGGCTTGCGCGCCCTCTGACCGACGAAGAGGTCTTGCGCTTCCGCGCCGTCCGCGCGGAGACTGGAATCACGCCCGTCGTCATTCACTGCAACTACCTCGTCAACCTCGCGGCGGCCAATCAAGAGATTCTTGAAAAATCGCGCGCCTCGTTCCGCGAGGAAATAGAGCGCGGGATTCAACTCGGCGCGGATTACCTCGTCGTACACCCCGGCAGCGCGAAAGGCTCTTGCGAAGAGGACGCCATCAAGACCTGTGCGGAGAGTTTGAAATTCGCCTGTGATGGGCTGGACCTCGGCGCGTTCCGCATCCTCCTGGAAAACACGGCCGGGCAGGGCGAGTGCATCGGACACCGCTTCGAGCACCTGAGGGAAATCATCGCGGCCTGCCCGGACCTCAATCTCGGCGTCTGTCTCGACACGGCGCACGCCTTCACGGCCGGGTACGACGTGCGGGATGAGGACGGTTTCAACGCGACCGTCGAAGCGCTCGATTGCAACGTCGGCGCTCGACACGTCCGCGCCGTCCACTTCAACGACTCGAAGGCCGAGTACAACTCCCGCGTGGATCGCCACTGGCACATCGGCCTCGGCCACATTGGCAATGACGCGCTCGCGCGCATCGCACGCCATCCCTTACTGGCACACGCAGCCTTCCTGCTCGAAACCCCGCAGGACGAGACGGGCGACGACGCGCGCAACCTGAACGCGCTGCGCTCCTTTCTCCTGCCCGGCGGCCGGAAGACTTCGGCAACAAAATCCTTGACGTGAGCTAAAGCTCGTGTAGGATTCATTCCGAACTTTCGCTGGTGCCCAGAATTCAATCGGTTCCTTCCCTCGCTCTCTGCGTTCCGTCTTCAATCTCGAAAAACTTGTGGGGAGAGTTATGGAAATTTCCAAGAAATTGAGCGGTAAAAATATTGTCATCGCGGTCGGCCTGATCGTCCTGTTCGTCGTCGCCTTCGTCCTGGTCCTGAGGGCTTACAGGCAGGAGGGCGAGAAGAGGGCCGCGGTCATTTCCGAGAGCGGCGAGCGCGACCCCAATCACGTCGAAGTCTTCGTCAAGCTCGTCTCCGTGGACCCGATTAAAGGCGACGCCTCGGCCCGCCTCGATTTCGTCCCGCATGGGGACCTGACGCCCGACAACGGCAACACCATCGCCAGAGACATCAAACTCCTCATCAACAGCGCCACGGGCAAACAGGAGCACGTCTTCGAGAAGGGCAAGCGTATGAACCCCGTGGACGTGACCATGAACCTCTACGACGGCGCGGTCACCGATTACCCGTTCGACCATCACAGCGCTTACCTCGAAATGTCTCTCGAAGGCGTCACGAAGGAGAAGAAGGAAGGCAGCAAGGAAGGCAGCAAGGCCGAGGCCGCTTCGCCCGCCCCGATCCCGACTCCGGCCGCGGTCCCACAGGGCGAGGACGATGACGAAGACCAGCCGGAACGGCAGCACGCCCAGGTGGCCCAGAATACGGAACCGGCGGACGCGGAAACAGGCATCCCCATCGGCGTGGATTTCTTCGGCTCGATTCCGGGACTGACCATTCAGGCCGAAAAGACACAGCAGTCGGACGAGGATTTGGTCGGCATTGAGATGGAGTTCGAGCGCGCCTCGACGGTCAAGTTCTTCTCGATCTTCGTGATGGTCGTGATGTGGGGCGTGACGGCGGTCGTCCTGTTGATGACTTTCTCCATCGTCATGCGCGGACGCAAAATCGAGGTCGGCATGTTCTCGTTTCTGGCCGCGCTGCTCTTCGCCTTCGTGACGGTGCGCAACGCCCAGCCGGGTTCGCCGCCCATTGGCTCCTACAGCGACTACCTCTCTTTTTTCTGGGCCGAAATCATCATCGCCCTTTGCCTGCTCACGATTGTGGCCGTCTGGGTCTATCGCCCCGCGGCCAAATAAGCGGGCGGGCAAAACAACCGTCCGCAGGCGTCCAACAATCGGCCGCGAGTGAGCGCGGTAACTCAAGCTCTTGAAGGGACGGCGCGAGATGAAAATTTTCACTTTAACGAAACTCTTCGGTTCTTTACTCCTCGTCATTTGTCTCTCGCTCGCCGCGCCTGCTTTCATGCAGCAGGACGGTGAATTCAGAGACGGCTCAGGCAATACCATCGGCTACATCAAGGCCGACGGGGACATCAGGGACAAGTCAGGCAACACCATCGGCGCTATCAAATCGAACGGCGACGTGAGAAATCGTTCGGGCAATAGCATCGGTTCAATTCGTTCGGATGGCGAAGTCGAAAACGGAAGCGGTAACACCATCGGCTATGTCAAGTCCGACGGCGAGATTCGTGACAGTTCCGGCAACAAGATTGGCGAAGTCACGGGCGGCGGCGACGTGCGCAACAGTTCCGGCAACACCATCGGCTCGGCGCGCGGCATCAAACCCGAATACGCCGCAGCCTTCTTCTTTTTCTTCTTCAAGGAGATGTAAACCGGATGACGAAAACGTCCAGAACCATGCTCATCGCGCTGCTCTTACTGCTCTGCGGCGGGTCTTACAGGCCGGGCGTTTTGGCACAGACCGTCCACCCCATCGTGGACACGGAGGAGAACTGTCTCCTCGGCGGCTTGAGCGAGGGCAAGTGGCTCGAAGCCGACGCCGTCAAGACGATGCTCAAGGGCGGCGAGCGTTACCGGCTTTACACCCTGACGAAGACGGTGGGCGACATAGTCGGGGAGAAGCCGGAATCATCGGGCGAGCCGTGCTCGGACACGCAGCACGTCAAGTTCACCGTGCCAACCGAACCCGGCGTCGCCGTCGGCGGCGACTGGGACGCACTGCCGAGAGTCCCGCGCATGACGAGCACGAACGACCCGGTCTATCGCCGACTGGTCGCGGGCATCCTGCGGCGGCACGGCTTCGTCAGGCCGAAGATCAACATCACACAGGTCATGCGCATTGACCTGGACGGCGATGGAAAGGAAGAAGTCCTCCTGAGCGCCACGCACCTCGCGGAGGGCTTGGGCGGCGAGGACCGTGGAATGGCGGTCCACGCGCAGCCGGGCGACTACTCGTTCGTGCTTCTGCGCAAGATCGTCGGAGGCAAGGTGCGCGACATCCCGCTCATCGAAGAATATTTTCCGCGCAAGACTTCCGACCCGTGGACGCCCAACCAGCACAAGGTGGCGGCCGTTTTGGACCTCAACGGCGACGGCCGGATGGAGGTCATCCTGCACGGCGCGTATTACGAAGGCTCCTGGAGCACGGTCTTTCGTCTCGACGGAGACAAGGTCGAGAACGTCTTCGGCTGCGGCTGCGGCGCTTGACGCCGTTCGGAGAAAACAAGAGATGAAGAGATTGTGCGTCGCGGTCTTCCCGCGAATAGTCCTTATCGCAGGGCTGGCCCTTTTGCTTTCAGGCGCGGCCTGCTCCGCTGGGACGCCGCAGATGAGCGGCAACGCGGCGATGACGACAACGAACCAACCGCCGGCCGCGCAGCCGGTGCGGACGCTGCCGCAGGGCACGGAGAACCCGGAGGCGGTCAAGACGCGGCTGACAGAGCTTTTCGGCCACTGCAAGACAGGCGGCATAAATTCCGCCGCCTCCTACTTCGTTTACAGGGGGCCGGACAAGAGCCGCGAATGGAAAGACACGTACCACGTCGCGGACCCGGCCGAGCGCGCCGCTGTCCAGGACGGCTGTGCCAGAATCAAGGGCTACCTGGACAAGAGCCAGGGCTACACCTTCGGCCCCGTCAAAGTCGAAAAGGAATCGGAAGGCGACTGGCACGCCGTCGAAGTCTCCTTCAAGCAGGGCGAGGAGACGAAGAAAGTCATCTTCGCCTTCCTCCCCATCAAAGGCCAGTTCGCCATCGGAGACATTGACAACTGACGGTTGCGCGCTTTCTTAGCGCCTTTGCATGAGACTTTCCATACTTATCCAATGGCTCACGCAAAGGCGCTAAGGGGTTGAGTGAATTTTTGTTCGACAAGTTCGGCGCGCCTGAGCTAACATTAGGAAACTTTTGAGGGACGCGGGGCGTCATAGTTTCCGATGATGAGACGTTTTCACAAATCCACCAAGCTCCTTCTTACGGTGCCGCTTTAGAGCGCCGCGCGGGGCAATCGCGCGCGCTGCTCAAAGCGGCGGCCCGCATCTGCAAGATTCCTAAAACCTGAGACCGTGAACGCGCCCTTGTTGCCTGCGGCGGCTTTGTGCGTCCGGCCAGTTCGTGTTTAATTGATTCCCGAAGAGGATGACGATGGACGAAAAATATTATCCCGAAAAGATCGAAGAGAAGTGGCAGAGGCGTTGGGAGGAGACGGGCACCTTCGAGGTCGAGCGCGAGAATGGCCGCGAGCCTTTTTACGCGTTGGAGATGCTGCCCTACCCGTCCGGCTATCTGCACATGGGGCACGTGCGCAACTACTCTATCGGCGACGCGCTCTCCTGGTACAAGCGCCTACGCGGCTTCAATGTCCTGCACCCTATCGGCTGGGACAGCTTCGGGCAGCCGGCCGAGCAGGCAGCCATCAAGCGCAACGTGAACCCGCGCGACTGGACGGAGGAGAACATCAGTCACATGCGCGGACAGTTGAAGCGCATGGGCGTCTCCTACGACTGGCGGCGCGAGATCGCGGCGCACACGCCTGAGTATTACAAGTGGGACCAGTGGTTTTTTCTGAAGATGTACGAGCGCAATGTGGCCTACAAGAAGATGTCGCCCGTCAACTGGTGCCCGACCTGCCAGACGACGCTCTCGAACGAGCAGTCGTCGGGCGGCGTTTGCTGGCGCTGCGGGAACCCGGTCGAGAAGAAGGAGATCGCGCAATGGTTCCTGCGTATCACGGACTACGCTGAGCAACTGCTGGAAGACATGAAGGAGATAGAGGCGGGGTGGCCCGAGCGCGTGCTGACGATGCAGCGCAACTGGATTGGCAGGAGCAGCGGCGCTTACGTTGACTTCCAGGTCACAGGCACAGACGCGAAGGTCCGCGTCTTCACCACGCGCATAGACACCATCTATGGCGCGACGGCAATCGTGCTGGCCGCCGAACACCCGCTGCTCGCGGAGTTGCCTGCGGATTCGCCCTTGAGGGCGGACGTAGAAAAGTTCGTCGAGCGCGTCAAGACGAGCGCGCGCAACCGCACGAACGCGGGCGAGGAAGAGGAGAAGGAGGGAATCAACACGGGGCTGACAGCCCTCAACCCGTTCAGCGGTGAACAACTGCCCGTGTGGGTGGCGAACTACGTGTTGATGGAGTACGGCACGGGGGCCGTGATGAGTGTCCCGGCGCACGACGAGCGCGACTTCGAGTTCGCTCAGAAATACTCTTTGCCCGTGCGGCGCGTCATCGAGCGCGTCTCGCACGAGCAGGAGGCCATCGAGCACGACCCCACGCGCGAGGACCAGTCTGCAATGATGCCGCACGCTTTCACGGACTACGGCATCCTGGTCAACTCCGGCGAGTGGAGCGGCAAGCTCTCGGAAGAGGCGGTCGCGGAAATGGCACAGTTCGCCGCGGCGAATAATTTCGGCGAGGCGGCCGTGACTTACCGCCTGCGCGATTGGGGCGTCTCGCGCCAGCGCTTCTGGGGCGCGCCGATTCCCATCATCTACTGCGAGAAATGTGGCACAGTTCCCGTGCCGGAAACAGACTTGCCGGTCAGACTGCCTGACCACGCGGACTTCACGGGCACGGGCGAGTCGCCGCTGGCGGGCGTGGAGGAGTTCGTCAACGTGGCGTGCCCGAAGTGTGGTGAAGCGGCCCGGCGCGAGACCGACACGATGGACACGTTCGTTGATTCGTCGTGGTACTTCTTCCGCTACTGCGACCCGCAGAACGACGCCGTGGCGTTCGATAAAGAGAAGGGCGGTTACTGGACGCCGGTTGACCAGTACATAGGCGGCATTGACCACGCCGTGATGCACCTCTTGTACACGCGGTTCTGGACAAAATTCATGCGCGACATCGGATTGGTTTCGTTTGGCGAACCCGTCCGGCGGCTGATGACGCAGGGCATGGTGACGAACCAGGTCGAGGGAACGAACGAGTGGAAGAAGATGTCAAAGAACCTCGGCAACGGCGTTGACCCGGACGACATGATCGCCGCTTACGGCGCTGACGCCGTGCGCTTGTACGTGCTCTTTGCCGCGCCGCCCGAGAACGAATTACGCTGGCAGGAGACGGGCATCGAGGGCGCTGTGCGCTTCCTGCGCCGCGTCTACGGGATGATCTGGCGCTGGCGCGAACGCTTGTCCGGTGAGCAGGGAAGTGAGCCTGCGGGCGAGGAGTTCTCGGCGGCGGCGCGGGCGCTACGGCGTAAGACTCACCAGACGATTGCGCGCGTCACGACGGATTTCGAGGAATTACACTTCAACACGAGCGTGGCCGCGTTGATGGAACTCTCAAACGCGCTGAGTGATTTCGGCGCGGAGCCCGCGACGGCTTCGGCGGCGGACGCGTACGCCGTGCGCGAGGCTTTGCAGTCGCTCGTCCTGATGCTGACGCCGTTCGCGCCGCACGTCTCGGAAGAGATGTGGGAGGCGCTCTCGCACGAGGGCGGAATCCTGGCGAGTGAGGCCGCGCTCTGGCCGCGCGCGGACGAAGAGCTGGCGCGCAAGGAGGAACTGGAAATTCCCGTCCAGGTCAACGGCAAGCTGCGCTCGCGCATCCGCGCCACACCCGACACGCCGGAAGCGGAACTGCGCGAAGCCGCGCTCGCAGATGAGAAGATACGCGGCTTCACAGAAGGCCGCGACATCGTTAAAGTCATCGTCGTCCCGCAACGCCTCGTCAACGTCGTCGTACGATGATTCGTAGGGGCAGGAAAGAAGGATTTGAAATCTCAAAGTTGAAATCTCAAATTTTTCTCCCTGCCCCTGCAAAATTTCCCCACCCCTGAATATTTGCGGAGGTCTGATGAACGCCAGACGACACACGCGCCGCATCCTCGCTTTCGTCTTACTCATTATTGCCATTGCCCTCGGGCTTGCGCCGTTCAAAGGTATTACTTCCACGTCTGCGTCGCCGCCGCGGGCCAGGCGCGCCATTATCATCTCGCTCGACGGGCTGGACGTGCGCTACCTGCAAAAGCGCGACGAGTATGGATTGAAAATCCCTACGCTCAGGCGTCTGATGAGTGACGGGGTGACGGGGCAGGTCGTGGGCATCTACCCGTCTGTGACGTACCCTTCGCACACGACGATTGTCACGGGCGCGCACCCTTCGCGCCACGCCATCCTCGGCAACGAACTCTTCGAGAACCCGGACCAGCCGCAGACCGGGAGTTGGCACTGGTTCGCGCGCGACGTACGCGCGGAAACCTTGTGGGAAGTCGCCGGGCGGGGCGGCCTCAAGACGGCTTTGATCTCCTGGCCCGTCGGCGCGGGCGCGGGTGATTACAACTTCCCGGAAATCTGGAAGCCGGGCGGCACGCGCGAAGAGACGCGCGAGGTGATAAGGATGAACGCGCGCCCCGCGGGGCTGGTCGAGGAGCTTGAGCGGCGCGATCCCTTGCTTTACAGCAACGTCAACAAGGACGAAGGCGACGACATGCGCACGCGCTTCGCAGAGTACGTTGTAGGAGAGAAGAAGCCGGACGTTGTCCTCGTTCACCTCTTCGACCTGGATCACTTCGAGCACGATTACGGCCCTTTCACGCCGGAAGTCTTCGCCATGCTGGAGAAGGTTGACGGCTACGTCGGGCGCATCCTCGCGGCGGCCGAGCGCGCTGGCACAATGCCTGAGACAACCGTCTTCATCGTCAGCGACCACGGATTCTCGCCCGTCTCGAAACAGATTCTCCCCGGCGTGATTCTGGCGCGGGCGGGGCTCTTGCAGTTGCGTGAGGAGCAGGGCGCGGACGGGCGCAAGCGTACGACCGTCGCCGGATGGCGAGCCGCGCCCTACATCAACGGCGGCTCGTGCGCCATCATCCTGCGCGACACACGGGACCGCGACGCCTACCGCAAAGCGCTGGCCGCCTTCACGGAGTTCGCGAACGGCGAGGGGCGCGGAAGCCTGCGCGTGCTGGGCCAAAAAGACGTGCGGCAACTCAAGACGAATACGGGCATGGCCCTGACGCTTGAGGCGGCGGAAGGCTACTATTTTGACAAGGGCTACACGGGCGAGGCAATCATCCCCGCGAAGATACGCGGCCAGCACGGCTACCTGCCGGAGCGCTACTACACTTCCTTCATCGCTTCCGGCGCGGGCGTCAACCGGCGCGGCTCTTTTGGCACAATCCGCCTGATTGACGAAGGGCCGACTATCGCCAGCGCCCTCGGCCTCAAACTCCGCCACGCCGAAGGTCGCGTGCTCTCACTCAAGTAACAGTGGTCAGTGGTCAGTTAAAAAGGCAGTCAAGCAATACGTGCCTGACTGCCTTTTGTCTTTCCGTTAACTGACCACCGACCACTGACTACTGACCACTGTCTTTCCGGTTGACGACGGACCAGAAGCGCGCAAGGAGGCGTTCGCGTTCCTGCTCTGTGCGCGGGGGGCGGAAGCTGCGGCGGACTTTGATTTCAAGGCCGGTGGCGATCTCTATCCATTCGGCGGAGGCGCGCTCGGCGCGCTTGACCGATTCGACGGCGAGCGAGGCGAGCGGCGGCGCGCTCGCCAGCATCATGGATGGGGCGGGCGGCGCGTCCGCCGGACCTTTTTTCAGGAGCGGCTGTGTGACGCGGAAATCCTGCGCGCCCTTCTCGCCGGGCCTTCGTCCCGCACGCCCTCCGGCAGCGGCCGTCGAAGTGAGCGCGGTGGTGACGAGTTGTTCGAGCGCGCTGATGTCCAGCGCTGCCATGAACTCCCTGATCTTGACGACTGACCAGTGGTCCGCGAGCAGTTTCTTGACGGCGAGCAGGCGCAAGAGGTTCCCGTAGTTGAAGAGAATCGCGGGGCCTGCGTGCCCCGTCGGCGGGCCGAGCAGCGCTTCAGACAGGTAGTGGCGCACGATGCGCGGCGTGATGCCCAGACGGACGTTGCCGCGCGCAGGCTCCTTGCCGTACTGCTCTATGAGCTTCGAGGCGGCGGCGGCCAATTCTTCGACCCCGCGGAAGTCTCGCCCTCTGTGCTTCTCCAATTCGCCCATGCCCGGCAATATATTCTTCACAATACCTGTTGTCAAAAAGAAGAAGACAGACGGCAAGCCTGTCTTCACGCCTTTACGGCCCCGGCCTGAATGACGGCGACGGCTGACTCAATCTGTGGGGCGGTTCCTGCGTCTCCTGATGGCGGCCCCGATTCCCGCCAGCCCCGTGCCGAGCAGCAGAAGCGTCCCCGGCTCAGGCAGGTTGATTAAAGAGCTTGAAGTCGTCGGGATGGAGTCTATGCCGGGGAAGGAAAAACCCAAGACAGAAAAGTGGGTCCTGGTGCTACTGTCCGAAAAAATGAGCGAGGGGGCTGCGAACATGAAATCGTTGTGAGCGAACGCACCGACTTGATGAATCTCCAGGACAGCCGTGAGCGAACCGGTCGCGGCCATCGGCCCGAGCAGGTTGATCGTGATGGTGAGTGTGATGCCCGACGGCAGGAGCGGGCCGACGGCGGTGCTCGGGGCCAGATTCGCACTGTCGAACGTCCCGAGCGGGGTGCCGCTGACGATCATATTAAGGCCGCCTGTAAAATCCTGCGAGAACGAGCTGCCGTTGAAGACGACCACTCTGCCGTCCGTGCACCTGATCTCGTTCGTCCCGTTGCCGACGCAGCCGGAGGTGAGCGGGATGTTGCTGAAGACGCCGCTGGTCGTGAAGCTGAAGCTGTCGGCGCGCGCGGGCGAAAAGGCTCCAGCGCAAAGGGTCAAGAGGAGTGCGGCCAGGATGAGAGTCGGCCGGCGTAAGGTTCTGGGCATGGCGAAGGACCTCCCTGATGAAATTGGGCCGCATAGATACCACAGCGGCGGCGAGAGGGCAATAGTAATCATCACGCGCGGACAGTTAGAGGCTGCCGCCCGAAGGCCGGTTAGTTTACGCTTGCCGGACCCGCGCGTTCGCGGCTCCGTACACGCGCAAATTATTTGATATGACTTGCTTGACGGGCGGCGAGTCGTTAAAATCCTGTGAGCGCGGTGAAAGCCAACTTCTCAACTTGTTGCCCGGCAGCCTTTTCAACTTCAGTGCCGCTCTCCTAAGAGAGCGCGCTCGCCGCGCCGGACGAGTCTCCCCGGCTGACGAAGACTCTCTTGCCTTCACCGTGTTGTGTGCGGGTCGCGCAAGCCCTTCTTGCGGGCTTCGGGCGGCCTCTCGGAAATTCGTGCGGGCTGACCCCGGATCGAGCCGATAGATGAAAGAATGTCCAGTTTGTCGTCGCTGCTTTCCCGACCACGTCAATCACTGCCCGGACGACGGTGACGCGACAACTCTTTCCATAGCAGGCGAGCCGATTCTCGACGGCCGCTATCAACTCGAACGGCGCGTCGGCCACGGCGGGATGGGCGTCGTCTTCCAGGCCCGCCACATCTTCCTCAAGACGGCGCACGCCATCAAAGTCATTCTCCCCGATCTGGTCGGCAACGACCCGATGCTCGTCACGCGCTTTCGCCAGGAAGCCTTAGCAGCAGCCGCCATCCGCCACCAGAACATCATCGCCGTCACCGACTTCGGGGTCGTGCGCGGCACGATGCCTTTCCTCGTGATGGAGTTCGTCAGCGGCAAGTCGCTCCACGAGATGCTGGCCGCCGAAGGCGCTCTGCCGCCCGGTCGTGCTTTGGAAATCCTCGCGGCCGTCGGCGCAGGCGTCGGCGCGGCGCACCGCCAGGGGATCATCCACCGCGACCTCAAGCCCTTGAACATCATGTTCCAGGAGGGCTTGCCGACGGCCGAGGCAGTCAAGGTGCTGGACTTCGGGCTGGCGAAGATCAAGAGCGGGGAACTCCTGGGCTCGTTCGTGCAGGCGAAGACGAGCGGGCTGATGGGCTCGCCCTTCTACATGGCACCCGAGCAGTGGGGCGACGAGGAGCCGGACGCACGTGCAGACATCTACAGCCTAGGCGTCATCCTGTTCCAGATGCTGGCGGGCGACGTGCCGTTCAAAGGCACGAGTATTCCTTCGATCATGAAGAAGCACCTGACGCAGGAGCCGCCGGCGTTCAGTTCGTTCAACGTCAACGTCCCCGCGCAGGTCGAACGGGTAGTGCGCCGCGCGCTCGAAAAAGAGTCGGAGAACCGGCCGGCCTCCGTAGAGGATTTCGTGCACGAGTTGCGCGACGCCATCGCGGCCGTCACCTCCGCTTTGAAGAGTACGCAGGCCACCACCGCCGCGTCGCTTCAATTGGAAACCATGATCACCGGGTCGCATGGCGGGACTTCGATTCCGCCGGACGCGACCACGCTCAGGATCACGACCGACCCGCCGCACTCGCGCGTCTACATCAACAACGTCTCAGTCGGTTTGAGCGACGAGACGGGCCTCCTCGTCGTCGCGGACATGCTGCGCGGGGTGCACACCGTTCACGTCATACGCGACGGCTACGCCGCCTGGGAGCAGCAGGTCGAGTGCGGCGGCGGCGTGTGCCAACTCGAAGCGCGTTTGCAGAGCTTGAGTGATACAGGCATCGTCCCGCCGCAGCCTTCCGTCTTCGGCCATCAGAGCGTGGAGAGCGTGAGCGACCCGAACGCTGGGACCATCAGCTCCGGCGCGCTCCCCAACCTGCCGCACCAGAGCAACGCCGCAATGGAGGCACAGCGTCTGCGGCAGCAGGCGGAGGCGCTCGAAGAGCAGGCGCGCCGCGAAGAGGAGGAGATGCGGCGCGAGCGGGAGCGCCGCGAGCAGACGGAACACGAACGCCTCGCGCGCGAAGAGGAAGAGCGAAAGAGGGCCGAGGAAGAGGCCGCACGCCTGAAGGCGCTCGAAGAGGAGCGGCAGCGCGCGGAGGAAGAAGAACGCGCGCGCGTAGAGGCGTTGGCGTTGCGCAAGGCGGAAGAGGAGCGACTGGCGGCCGAGGCCGAAGCGCGCAGGCTCGCGGAGGAAGAAGAGCGCCGCAAGGCGGAGGAAGAGGCCAGACGCGCCGCCGAAGAAGAGGCGAGGCTCGCTGCTGAGGCCGAAGCTAAACGGAAAGCCGAAGAGGAAGCCGAACGGCTCCGCGCCGAAGAGGCCGCGCGGCTGAAGGCCGAGGAAGAGGCCGCACGCCTGCGCGCAGAGGAAGAAGCCCGCCTCGCCGCCGAAGCGGAAGCCAAGCGCCTCGCCGAAGAAGAGGCCGTGCGGCTGCGCGCTCAGGAAGAAGCGCGGCTCCGGGCCGAAGAGGAAGCGCGGCGCGCGGAAGAAGAGCGTCTTCGCTTGGAAGAAGAGGCGCGTCGTGCGGAAGAGGCACGGCTCGCGGCGGAAGCGGAGGTGCAGCGGCAGGCCGAAGAGGAGGCCGCGCGAAGACGCGCCGAAGAAGAGGCGCGACAGCGCGCAGCGGCCGAAGAGGAACAAAGGCGCGCGGAAGAGCAGGAGCGCGTCGCTGCCGAAGAGCGTGTCGCGTCCGAAGAGCGCGCGGCGCGTCAGCAGCGTGAGCGTGAGGAGCAGGCCGCGCGCATCGCCGCGACGATTAACGCGCAGCCTTTGTCGCCATCCGAGATGGAGTCAACGCAGGGTCAGCGCCAGGGCGTCGTCACGCAGAACCTTGAGTCGGACAGCCTGCAAGGCATAGAGCGTCACGTGCCCGCGTGGCGCGGCGCTCAGACCGAAGCCAGCGCGCCCGCGAGTCAGACTTCGCCGTTCGTCAACTCGATGCAGGGCGCGGCCGACGCGGCGGCGCGGCCCGGAAGACGTGGCGTCTCGACGACGGTCATCGCCGCGATTATAGGAGTCCTGCTCGTCGGCGGCGGTCTAGGCGTCTGGTTCCTGACGGGAGAGAAACAGGGCCAGCGGGGCGCGGAAGTGACGTTGCCGCCCAACGACCTGAAGCTGCCCGGAGACGCTGGCGGCGATAAAGACGGTGGCTTCCAACTCGAAACGATTTCCATCCCCGGCGGCCGCTTCCAGATGGGGCGCGACGGCGGCGCTGCGCAGGAAGGTCCGGTGCGCAACAATGTGAGCGTCGGCGGCTTTCAGATGGATAAGACGGAAGTGACCAACCTGGAATACGCCAACTTCCAGGAAGGTCCGGTGCGCAACAATGTGAGCGTCGGCGGCTTTCAGATGGATAAGACGGAAGTG
>DATFCB010000551.1:0-4223 GCA_035253525.1 Pyrinomonadaceae bacterium
GGTTGATCTAGCGGACGCGCGCGCGCGTCTACAACGCTCGCGCTCGCGCGGCGCTAACGTCTCGCGCGAGGAATTGATGTCTGAACTCGAAGAGATACGCGCCCTCCTAGACCAGGGGCTTTCCAACGAAGTCAAGACGCGCCTCGCCCCGCTCATCAGCAGCGCGCGCCACGACGCCTCGCTTCTGGCCGAGGCGCGCTGCGTGCTCTCGGCCGCGCTCGAAATGCAGGGCCGCTACCGCGAATCCCTTGAGGCCGTGCAGATGTACGAGCTGCCCGAGGCGCGCGCCAAGCTCGACAAAGAGGCCATCGCCTGCCTGCGCGTCCAGATCGGGCTCGCTTACAACTACACGGGCGACCACCCCAAGGCCATAGCCCTCTTGAACGCGGCCCTGCGCGAGGAGACCGAAAGCGGCTCACACGCGCACCTCGGAGCCATCTACGCCGCGCTGGCGCGTACCTACCGCAGCATCAGCGAGTTCACCATCGCGCGCGACCACTCGCAGAAGGCGCTAGACCATTACCGGGACATAGGCGACTGGCGCGGGCTCGCCGAAGCCTACTTCGCCATCGCCATGGCCGATACCATGGAAGGCCACTACGAGGCCGGACTCGAAAACTTCGAGCAGGCGCTGAAACTCGTCGGCGACCACCCGGCCCCGTACCTGCTCGGCAAGATTTACTCGAACATGGCCGGGGCGTGCTGGTTCCTCAAACGCCCGCAGGAAGGCATTCGCCACCTCGAAAAAGCCATCGGCTACTACGAGCGCACAGAGCACAAGGCGAGCGCAGCGCTCGGCTACAACAACCTGGGCATCAACCTGATGCTCGTCGGCGAGTGGGCACGCGCGCAGCAGTCGCTCGAACGCGCCCTCTCGCTGGCCTCGGAGATAGACGAGCGCGGCGCGCAGGTTCCCATGATTCTCGATTCGCTCGGCGATTTGAGCATCCTGCGCGGCGATCTGGAAGAGGCGCGGAAATATCTTGAGCGCGCCGTCACGCTCGCCACGGAGAACGGCAACAAGTGGTACTCGGGGCAGGCGCTGCGCACGCTCGGCCGCTGCTTCCTGGCGATGGGAGATGCGGAGGGCGCGCTCGACAAGGGCCACAGCGCGCTCGCACTCGCCGAAGGCATAGGCGACCGCCAGGCCATCTGCGAGTCGCGCCTGATACTCGCCGAAGGATTGCTGCTCTCGAACGATCTCGCGGCGTGCGCCCCCGAGCTTCAGAAGGTGATGGACGAGACGACGGAGTCGCCGACCGACCTGGCTATCACGGGCGAGGCGCAGAGACTTTACGGCCTGCTCTCGATGGCACAATCGGACCCCGCGCTCGCCGCGCAGCACTTCGCGCGCAGCACTTCCATCTTCGAGATGCTGGGCGACCGCTACCGTGGAACCCGCGCCCATTTCGAGCTGGGCCGGGCCTACGCCAGGCAGCAGCCAGAGCGCGCGGCCGAGTATCTTGCGCGCGCCGTGCACACCTTCCGCGAGTTGGGCGCGGCCCTGGACCTCAAGCGCGCGGAAGAGGCGCTCGCCGCGCTCGACCACAGCACGCCCGAGCGGCAGAGCGAGCAGTCGGCGCTGGCGCAACTCTTGACCTTGAGGCTCGCTGAGGCGGTCGCCTCGCGCGAGTTGTTGCTGCGCGAATTGGCGGCCGTGCTGGATCAGGAGACGGACGCGAGCCAGGTCGTCATCTTCGAGCCCGCCGAGAACAACACTTACAAGGTGGTCGTCGCGCACGGGTGCACGAACGGCGAAGGCGCTGAGCTGGCAGAAGAGTTGGCACAGACCAGGACGGACGCCGAGAGGGAAGAGTTCGCCGCCTCGCACGACGCGACGCTGCTGCCCTTGCGCGCGCCGAACGCGGTGCCCGCGCTGCTCATGGTTTCGCCGCGCGAGGCGGTCACACTGCCGGGCAGCATCTCCATCGAACCGCTCCTGCGCGTCGTCGAATTGGGGTTAGACGTGTGCGCGTTGCGCGCGCGCTCGCGCGGGACCGCTGGCCCGCAGGATCAGGACACGCTCGCAGGCTCAAGCCTGATGCCCGGCTTCATACATTCGAGCCCGGCCATGACGCGGCTGGTCGAAGAAGTTCACAAGATTCGCTCGTCGGACGTGACGGTCCTCGTGACGGGTGAATCCGGCACAGGTAAAGAGCTGGTCGCGCGCGCCATCCACGCGATCTCCTCGCGGCGCTCGAAAGTCTTCGTCCCGTTCAACTGCACGGCCGTGCCGAAAGAGTTGGCGGAGGGCTATCTCTTCGGCTACCGCCGCGGCGCGTTCACGGGGGCCGTGTCTGACTCGCCGGGCGTGATTCGCTCGGCCGCGGGCGGCACGCTCTTCCTGGACGAGATAGGCGACCTTCCGCTCGACGTGCAGCCGAAGCTCCTGCGCTTCCTGCAAGAGGGCGAGATTCAGCCGCTCGGCGAGCAGCGCCCCGTGAAAGTTGACGTGCGCATCATCGCCGCGACCAACACGGACCTCGAAGAGATGGTCGCGCAGGGCAAGTTCCGCGAAGACCTTTACTACAGGCTGAACGTGATTCGTTTGAAAGTCCCGCCCTTGCGTGAGCGTCGCAGCGAGATTCCGACCATCGTCAACTATTACATCAACCACTATTCCGCCAAGTTCGGCCGGCGCGACATAGAGATTACGCCGCAGGCGATTGACCTCTTGATGGTCTGCGACTGGCCGGGCAACGTCCGCCAGCTCTGCAACGAAGTCCAACGCATCGTCGCGCGCGCGGAGGACGGCGCGGTGCTGACGCCCGACCAACTCTCGCCGGAGCTGACGCGCACGTCCGCGCCCGCCACCCCGCAGTCTTCCATCACGCCCCTGAGCGCCGTGGCCCCCACGCCCGGTCAGCACATCACTTTGGCCGACGCGCTCGCGGAACTCGAACGCCGCATGATCGCCGAAGCCCTGCGCAAGCACGGCGGCAACATCTCGCGCGCCGCGCGCGAACTCGGCCTCACGCGCCGCGGCCTCTACCTCAAACTCGAACGCCACGAGATGAGCGCCAGCGCGTAAAGATCAAGAAGAGACGCGGGGACGCGGCGAAAAAGCG
Source organism: Pyrinomonadaceae bacterium (assembly GCA_035253525.1). Taxonomy (GTDB): domain Bacteria; phylum Acidobacteriota; class Blastocatellia; order Pyrinomonadales; family Pyrinomonadaceae; genus QHXM01. The sequence goes on from DATFCB010000551.1 coordinate 3,069, forward strand.
AGTGGCTTTTCTTCACCGCGTCGCCGCGTCTCCTCAGTCGAAAGTCTGGAAGCGTACAGACTGGCGAGTGTATAATTGCGGGCCACGCGAATCGAACCCCCTGTTGTTCCCGGAGGCTTCCCCCATGCAGCCGACAAAGCGGCGTATCCTCTGTGTTGACGACGAAGAAGACATCTGCTCCATGCTCGTCACACTGCTCGGGCACGAGAACTACGAGGTGGTTGCCGTCAAGACCGTCAGCGAGGCGCTTGACCTGGCGCGCGCCGAGTCCTTCAACCTCTACATCCTGGACGAATGGTTCCCGCGCGAGGCGGGCCTCGGCCTCTGCCGCAAGATACGCGAGTTCGACCCGCACACACCCATCATCTTCTACTCCGGCGCGGCCTTCGACTCCGACAAGGAAGAAGCGCTCTACGCGGGCGCGCAAGCCTTCATCGCCAAGCCCTATGTCGAAGAACTGCTCAAAACCGTCCACCGCCTGCTCGCGGACAAGCAGGAGACAGCCCAGACTTAACATTCCTTCTTTCAGACCGAATTTTATCCCGTGATTTAGTATAATCCGCACGGGAACCAAAGCCATGCTCCTCTTCATCATCGTCGCCGTCATCGCAACGGCCGTCGCCATCGGCGCGTACCAGCTACTACTTCAGAAATACTACTGGGGGCCGAAGGGGCCGCCCAAAAAGGACGATCAGGATAAAAGCTCTCCCGGAAGTAGCCCGTAAATTAAACCTCAAGACGCGACGCGGAAGAGTTGCGCAAAAAATAGCTTGACCCAAGTCCAAAAGGGGGTTAAGTAAACACCAGTAATTCGATTCCTGGAAGGAGCTTGTTGATGAAGAAGATTTTAACCGCGCTGCTGCTCGTTACTTCTCTCTCCGGCGTCCTGGTCGCGGCCGAGGTGCGCGACACCGCCTCGCGTAGCGAAGCGAATAACGTCACAGTCACAACTAACGGCCTGCACCCGACGCTGCTCCAACGCCGCCGCCGCTGGCGTCGCCGCTGGAACCGCCGCCGTTGGGCTAGAATGCATCGGAACAATGGCCGTCGCTGGAATAATCGCCGCTGGAACAACCGTCGCTGGAATAACCGCCGCCGGAATCGCCGCGGGAACATGGGCGGTCACGACATGTAATCAGTTGAGGCGCGAGAGCC
>DATFCB010000552.1:0-2232 GCA_035253525.1 Pyrinomonadaceae bacterium
TTTGCGCCTTGGCGTGAGAAAACCATTTCACGCCAAGGCGCAAAGACGCAAAGCATTATAGGTGCTTTCTGAAAAACGAGGCGATTTTCCAGCCGTCAAGATATTTCCAGGGGGTCTCGCCGATAGTGTAATGGCCGCAGGGAAGCCACGTCACGTCGAGTGGGATGTTGTGCCGTCTGACCTCCGCAATCACGTCGTGCGACAAATCGACAGGGAAAGTCAGGTCGTAACGCGCGGCGATGAAACGCATCGGCCGCTCGCGCATCTTCAGGAGTCGCGGGACGAAAGGGATCGGGCTAATCGGCAGCCAGTACTCGCGCAACTCGTCCAGGCTGAGCTTGTCTCCGATGCCTGCGCGCACGTGCTCTGTCGAGAGGCCGCGCCAGACGACATCGGCGAAATAGCCTGAGACGTGATTAAAAACGCCGACATCTATCAGGTCGTCGTGCGCGAAGGCGAGAAACGCGGTGCAGGAGCCGACGCTCGTGCCCATGATGCCGATGGGGCCGTAGCCCCCGTGCTCCACGAGCCAGCGAACGGCGGCGCGTGCGTCCAAAACGGCCTGGCGAAAGGATTGAATCGTGCGCCCCAGGTTCGGGCTGACGAGGAAGTCCGCGCGCTCAAGCTCCGCTGGCCGCCGCGAGTCGTGATAGGGGAGCGTCAGCCTGAGCGCCGTGATGCCCAGTCGGTTGAGCACGCGGCAAAGGTCAACGTGACTTTCGGGCTGCGCGTTCCACTGGGGCAGGATTAGAACAGCGGGGCGGCGTGCGCTTTTTCCTTTCGAGGGTGCCGGGAAGAAGCGCGCGTGAACTGTGTTGTTCTCCGCGGAGGGCGTCTCGACGACGCTCGTCCACGAAAGATGCTCGCCCGCGAGGCGGTAGTCCGTAACGGGCGCGAGCTTGTAGAACTCGTCGCTGTGGCGCATGACCTCCGCCGTGTGCTGGCGGAAAAGCGAGCGCGGGTCGTCGCCGTTGACGTGCTCTCTGATGAACTCCGCGCCCCACTCGAAGGGGCGCACGATTCTATTTGTGTCGCGGCGCGCGTGTCGCAACTCTCGCGCGTGCATCCATCGTTCGAGCAAAATCTTGTCAGCCTCACAAGCGGAATTAAGCTGAAGGATGATATGTGCTGGCGGCGGCAAAATCAAAGGAGCGGGGAAAGGCAATGATGAATGATGAATTAAAGACGACTGGTTTTTAATTCATCATTCATCCCGCAAAGTTCCGCACTCATCATTAGCTTTTCTACATGCACTTCGTCAGGCGTCCGGCCTGCCCGTGCGTGAGTGTGAATGTGCCGATGTGGTCTCCGGCCTCCGTGAGCGTGACATCGAGCGTCATCGTCTTCCCCTCGACGCGTCCGGTGTAGCGCGCCGGGAACCGTTTCTCCTGCCAGCCCGCGCTCGCAGGAGCGCCGCGCTCCCTGACGAAGTAACCCGTGAGGTCGAAGCGCCCATCATTGCCCAGAGCGAGCGGCCCGTCCGTTGCGCCGTGCGCGCAGTCAAACTCCAAACGCGCGCCGTCCTCGCTCACATCCATCTGCACGTGAGGGCCGCCCCACGTCCCCGTCTGCGCGCACTGGATTCTCTCATTCGACACGTTTCCGACTTCCCGGCACGGCCCGCCCTGCGCGAAGATGACGAGGATTAAAGATAGCGCGAGTAACATTGGCATTGTGCGTGAGATTAGACCTCTTCGCCCGCCGAAAATCAAACCGGCGCGGCGCGACGCCTCGCGCCGCGCCGTGAAGCCCGCCTTGTCCGAGCGCGCCAGGGCAGCGTCGAGATTGTCGACGAAGCCGCCCGAATCGATCGCCATGCCCATCGCCGTCTTGTGCGGGAACGATGCGATCAGGTTCTGCCGCCGCAGCTCCGCCGGATCGCGCCCGAGCTGCCGTGCCGCCGCCTCGAGAGCGCGCTCGATGATGTAGTTGGCCTCGGGCTTGCCGGCGCCGCGATAGGCATCGACCGGCACGGTGTTGGTGAAGGCGCCGCGCACGTCGACATGGATCGCGGGAACATCGTAGACGCCGCCTTGCGCCGTCGAAGCGGCCACCACCGACGCGCCGGGCCCGTTGCCCGAGAGATAAGCGCCCATGTTCGCGACCATCGCCACGTCGAGCGCCAGGATGCGGCCGGACGCGTCGAGGCCGAGCTTCGCCGTCGCCTGGATGTCGCGTCCCTGCGCGCCGGTCACGAACTCCTCGGCACGATCGGCCAGCCAGCGCACGGGC
>DATFCB010000553.1:0-3055 GCA_035253525.1 Pyrinomonadaceae bacterium
CCAAGGCAAAGCCGGTTTGATAACACGCCTCTCGAAACGGAAAGTTTCAAGTAAGTCAGAACGCGGAGGGAAAGAAAAAGGCAGGCTCACGCAAAGCCGCAAAGACGCAAAGAAAGCGCGCAAGGTAAAGAAGCCTTCAACAGCTTTGCGGTCTTCTTCGCGGCTTTGCGCTTTTGCGTGAGATTTCTCTCCGACGAACATGAGTCAAAATCTCAAACCGAGCCACTACCTTTTATCGCTTCTTCTTGCCTGTGCGGCCCCGCCTGTCCTACAATGCGCCTTAGCCTTCGCTGACAACAGGTGGAAGTTTTGCGAGCGGCAGTCTCCCCGACTCCGTCCACACACGCTTCGAAATATTAAAATGGCACGAAAGCTCGCCGTTTGCCCGGTCAGAGCCCGCGTCAGAAGAAACCTTTTACCGAGCGGGGCCATCACAGTCTCGCAGTGTCATTAAAGTAGCAGGGGGTCCCATGAAATCCCAGCGCCGCCCGAGAGCACTTCAAGTCGCGCTCCTCTCCTGTCTCGCCTTCGCCTTCGCCGCCGTCGTCGCGCCTGTAACCCTTCAGGCCCAGGAGCCAAAGAAACCCGACGCCCCGAAGACCCAACCAAGCCCTGCTCCACCGCAGCAGCAGGGCCGCGAGGCCCAGGACATCGAGATCGTCAACGCGGACCTCATCACGCTGACCGTGACCGTCACGGACACTTACGGCCGCTACGTCTCCGGCCTCGACAAGAAAGCCTTCAAGGTCTTCGAGGACAAGGTCGAGCAGGAGATAGAGTTCTTCTCGGACGACGACGCGCCCGTCTCCGTCGGCGTCATCTTCGACGTGTCGGGCTCGATGAGCGGCGACAAAATCCGCAAGGCGCGCGAGGCGCTCTCGCGCTTTATAGAGACGAGCCACGGCTCGGACGAGTATTTCCTGATCGCCTTCAACTCGCGCGCGCAACTCCTGATGGACAAGACGCGCGACGGCGACGCCGTGCTCAACAAACTGACCTTCGTCGAGACGCGCGCCAATACGGCGCTCTACGACGCCTGCTACCTGGGCGTCGAGAAGGTCACGCGCGGGGCGCACCCGAAGCGCGCCATCCTGCTGATCTCAGACGGGCAGGACAACAACTCGCGCTACACCTTCAGCGAAGTGCGCCGCCTGCTGAAGGAGTCGGACGTGGTGCTCTACTCGATAGGCATTCTCGGCGGCAACGACCCCGGAAGCTCTCTCGGCATGGAAGGGCAGTCCATTCTTGAAGAGTTGTCGGCCGTCTCCGGCGGCAAGGCTTTCTTCCCGAACACCTCCGCCGAGATGGACGAGTTGTTCGAGCGCATCGCGCTTGAATTGCGCCACCAGTATTCGATTGGCTACCGGCCGAAGAACTTCACGATGGACGGCAAATGGCACAAGCTGAAAGTCAAAATCACGCCGCCGCGTGGCTTGCCGCGCCTGTTCGTCCGCAGCCGCGAAGGCTACTACGCCGTCACCAACCCGCGCTGAAGGAAACCCCTTTTGCGCTCGCGGCAACGCACTCTCCCTGACTGGCATCTTTTAAGGGTGCGCGGCGGCGGCCGACCCGCGAAAGGTCCGCCGCGCTCTTCGGCCCCGGCAGCACGGAATAGCAGAACACAGGAGTCAGAAGTCAGAAGTCAGAAGATAAAGAAAAACGGGCTTCGGCCTTTCATTCTGACTTCTGTCTTTTGACTCCTGACTTCTGCCTTGATAGAGGTTTAGTTATGAGAAGCATTCAGATTCAAAGGGTCGCGCGCGCGCGCCGCGCCATCGCACTCGGGGCGGTCCTCGTCGGGACTTGCGCGCTCCTGCTCGTCTCGCCCATCGGCAGCGCGCAGGAGGGCCGCCCGCGCCGCAGCGTGCAAGAGCCGCGGAAGCCTGCGACCACCGCCACCCCTCGGCAGACGCCGACACCGAAGTCCACGCCGCGCATCACCGACAGGACCGGGGGCGGGGTCGTCTACCCAGGCCAGGTCGTCCTGCCTGATGCGCCGCCCGACATGGTCAACCCGGAAGGCGTGGCGATTGACGAGGGCGCGACCGTCAAGATTGACACGGACCTGGTGAATCTGAACGTGCGCGTCATTGACCGCAACAACCGCCCCGTCGGCGACGTGCGCCAGGAAGAGTTTCAGGTCTTCGAGAACGGGGTGTTGCAACCCATCTTCTCCTTCACGCGTGAGGAAGTGCCCATCAGCTACGGCCTGGCGATTGACACCTCAGGCTCCCTGCGCGCCCAGTTGCCGCAGGTCATAGAGGCCGGCAAAGTCATCATTGATAGCAACAAGCCGGGCGACGAGACTTTTCTGGTCCGCTTCATCTCCTCCGACAAGATTGAGCAGGTGCTGGACTTCACCTCGAACAAGGAAGATTTGATTGACTCGCTCGACACCTTCTACACGGAGGGCGGGCAGACGGCCATCGTTGACGCCGTCTACGTCACGTCCGAACACGTCGCGCAGTACAAGAAGGGCGCTGACGACGACCGCCGCCGCCGCGCCCTGATCGTCGTCACGGACGGCGAGGAGCGCGGCAGCCAGTACAAGCCGGAGGAATTGTTCGAGCGGCTGCGCGAGGAGGACGTGCAGATTTATGTCATAGGGTTCGTCAACGAATTGGACCGCGAGGGCGGCTTCATACGCAAGAGCCCGCGCGAGAAGGCCGTCAACCTCATCAACCGGCTGGCGAAAGAGACGGGCGGCCGCGCCTTCTTCCCCGAATCGCTCTCGGACCTGCCGAAGATCGCGGAGGAGATCGTGCGCGACATGCGTACGCAGTACGTCGTCAGCTACAGCCCCACGAACAAGACGCGCGACGGCTCGTTCCGCGCCATACGCGTCACGGTGGCCGACGCCGCCGGCAAGGACAAGCGCATCGCCCTGACACGCTCGGGCCGCGTCGCCGGACGCGAGGTGATTCAGCAGCCGACCAAGCTGCCCGTCACGCGCAGCACCAACCCGGCCGCCGCACCCGCCCAAAAGACGCCGGGCCGGAACCCGTAACGAAGGGATGAGGGATGAGGGATGAGGGATGAAGGAAAGAAAGAAGGC
>DATFCB010000554.1:0-3023 GCA_035253525.1 Pyrinomonadaceae bacterium
GCCATAAGCAAACTCTACTTCCGCCTGAACAGGCTTCAGGAAGCCGCGGCTCACCTGGAGCGGGTGACGGCCGAAGAGCCGGATTTCGCGGACGCGCATTACCAGCTCGGCCGCGTCTACACGAGGCTGAAGCGGAAGGCCGACGCGGACGCCGCGTTCGCCGCCTTCAAACGGCTGGGCGAATCTCAAGACTCGAAGGCCCGCGCCGAGCGGGACAAGATAGCCCGCCGCCTCGCCAACGTGCGGTTCTGAACAGAGGGGGGATCATGCCGATTTTTATACGCGCTTTTATTCTCGTGTTGCTCACCTGTTCGAGCGCGGCCTTCGCGCGGCAGCAGCCTCAGGCCCCGGCGCAGAATCAACCCGCCGTCGACGAATGGGTCGATGAATTCGCGGGGGAGAGCCTGGACGAGAGCAAGTGGGAGCGGTTCACGTTCGAGGGCGGGAGCGGCGGAAAGTTCGAGGTCAAGGACGGCCAACTGCGTATGCGCAGCATCCCGGACTCGCGCGCGGGCGTGCGCAGCCGCCAGGAGTTTTCGGGCGAGCGCTTCATCGTCGAGGCGACCGTTGCCAAAGCCGGCGCGATGATGCCGAAACCCGATGAGGCCGGCGGCGGCCGCCCCGGCAACGCCGTTCTCGCGGTGCTCTTTGACAGCTCCGGCCGCAACCGTGTCGAGTGGCTCCTGACGAGCGAGGGCATCTTCGAAGCGTGGGTGATAACGGACGGCAGGGGCGAGCGGATTGATAATCGCAAGCTCGGCACGAAGGCCGCCAACCCCACCATCAGCATCGCGCGCAAGGGCGACGAATACTTCTTTGCTTTGAACGGTCAGGTCGGGCTGCAAAAGAACATCAGGAGTCTGCCAAACACTTTCCGCGTCATGCTCTACGGCTTCAGCACGTCCGAGAATAACTGGGACTCCGTGCGCGTGGTGACGGTCAAGCAGCCCTGAGCGCGCCTGAGAACAATCGTCCGCGACATGGGCGGCGAGTGTCGCTGGCACGAATACGGGAAAACCAAACGATGATTCCGTCGGCTAAACAGCGGCCCGCCCGCTTCCATTTTCTGCTCGCCGCACTGCTCGTCTTCTCTCTCGTTCCCCCCGCGCGCGCCCAAAGCGCCAATCTTGAGCGCGCCCGTCAGCTTCCTCCTGATGGGTCGGGCGCGCGCGTTAAAGTTGACGCGCGCCGAGCAGAGGGGCGCATCAGCCCCTTGCTCTACGGCCACTTCCTTGAGTTCATGTACGAGGGCATCAAAGGCGGGCTGCACGCCGAGTTGATTCGCAACCGCAGTTTTGAAGAAGCGCCGAACGTGACGGGCCTCTCGCGCTACTGGGAGCGCTATCCGGACGACCGCAACGACGACTACGGCCTGGCCTTCGCCTGGGACGCGGCCAATTCTTACCCGCCCGCGAGAAAGAAGCTGGTCGAGCTTAAGGAGAAGGAGGTGGACGAGCACGCCTTACGCGTCGAGGCGGGCGACGGCGTCATCAGCCGCCACGGCGTTTACCAATCACGCGTGCCCGTCCGCGCAGGTGTCGAATACCGCGGCTACCTGTGGATGAAGACGGCCAGCTACGAAGGGCGCGTCACTGTCTCGCTCGAATCGGACGCGACCGAAGAGGTTTACAGTGAGGCCGACATCAGAAATATTAGCGGCGACTGGCGCAAGTACGAGTTCACCTTGAGGCCGACGAAGACGGACAGGCTCGCCAAATTTTCCATACTCTTCTACGGGCGCGGGCGCGTCTTCGTTGACCAGGTCTCGCTCATGCCGGCTGATGCGGCCGCTGGCGGCGTGCGCCGCGACGTGTTCGAGCAGGTGAAGGCGCTCAGTCCAGCCTTCCTGCGCTGGCCCGGCGGCAACGTCGCGCAGGACTACCGCTGGCCGTGGGGCGTCGGCCCAAGAGACGAGCGCGTCACCTGGGCCAATCTTTCGTGGAAGAACGAGCCGGAGCCGTCTGACTTCGGCACGGACGAGTACGTCCAGTTCGCGCGCGCCGTCGGCGCGGAGCCGACCATCACGGTCAACGTCGAGGGGCGCGGCGCTGATGTGGAAGAGGCCGCCGCGTGGGTTGAATACTGTAATGGCCCCGTCACCTCCAAGTATGGCGCGATGCGAGCGCGCAACGGACACCCGGAGCCTTACAATATCAAGCTCTGGGAGATCGGCAACGAAATCTGGGGCAACTGGGTGCGCGGCCACTCGACGGCGGAAACCTACGCGCGCAACTACAACCGCTACGTCCGCGCCATGCGCGCCGTAGATTCTTCCATCAAGTTCATAGCCGTCGGCGACAACGACATGAACTGGAACCGCACCGTACTCAAAATCGCCGGCCCGCAGCTTGACTACCTCGCGATTCATCACTACTACAGCCGCAACGACCTCGGCGGCGACGATCTTAATTTGATGGCGCGCCCGCTCCATTACGAGCGGTTTTACAAACAGGTCGAACAGTTGATTCGCGAGCTGGTGCCGGGCAAACAGATTCGGCTGGCGATTAACGAGTGGGGATTAGACCTGCCCGTCGAGCGGCAGTATTCGATGGACGCGGCCGTCTACGGCGCGCGGCTGATGAACGTCTTCGAGCGCCAGGGCGATCTTGTTGAGATGAACGCCGTCTCGGACCTGGTCAACGGCTGGCCCGGCGGCATCATACAGGCGAACCGCCACAGCGTTTTCGTCTCGCCGCTTTACCGCGTCATCAAGCTCTACAACGAGCGCCGGGGCGACGAGCGGCTGGGCGTGAGCGTGGAGGGGCGGACCTACGACACGACGCGCGAGGGAAAAGGGGTCGCGGCCCTGGACGCGGTCGCCAGCCGCTCAGCCGACGGCCGAAAGATTTACATCAAGCTCGTCAACACAGACCGCGAGCGCGCTCTCGAAACGTCAATCGAAGTCGCGGGCGCGCCCGTCGCGGGCACGGGCCTGATCGAGACGATCACGACGCACACGCCCGCGCGCATGAACAGTTTTCAAACGCCCAACGCGATTGACGTGCGCGGCCGGCAACTGAACG
>DATFCB010000555.1:0-13947 GCA_035253525.1 Pyrinomonadaceae bacterium
AGGGATGAGGGATGAGGGATGAAGTAAAGAAAGAGAAGCTCTTATTTCATCCCTCATCCCTCATCCCTTTCTTCTGACATCTTCGAGGCTTTCTGCAACATCAAACCACCCTCAATCGTTCTATGACTCGTGGGGACAAGCCCTGCCTGGGATGTTTGTGGTAAATTTCTCGTCAAAACAACGAACGGAGTTTTTCTCGTGAAACGTCATCTCTTGATTCTAGCCCTCGTCGGCTCGCTCCTTGTGCCCACTCTGGCACAGCCGGTCAGCGCCGCGGCGTCCATGCAGATGCCGCGCGCGGCAAGGCCGGCGGCGGCAAAGCTACCCGCCCGCGCCCCGCAGGCGCAGCTCATGAACCGTGTGCTCGCGAACGGCCTCGAAATCATCGTCCTCGAAGACCACTCGGTCCCGCTCGTCACCATCGAGCTGGCCGTGCGCAACGGCTCCTACACGGAGCCGCCCGAGCTGAACGGCCTCTCGCACCTTTACGAGCACATGTTCTTCAAGGCCAACCGCGCCATCAAGGACGCCGAGGACTACCTGCAAAGAATCGGCCAGCTCGGCATCGCCTACAACGGGCAGACGCGTGAGGAAGTCGTCAACTACTACTTCACGACGACGAGCCCGAACCTGCGCACCGCCATGAACTTCATGCGCGACGCCGTGCGTTACCCGCTCTTCGAGAAGGGCGAGTTCGAGCGCGAGCGCGAGGTCGTCATCGGCGAGATTGACCGCAACGAGGCGAACCCGTTCTACTACCTTAATCTTGAATTGACCAACCGGCTCTTCTACAAGTACCCGAGCCGCAAAAACCCGTTGGGGAGCCGCCAGACCGTCTCGGCCGCGACGACCGACATGATGCGCCTGATTCAGGGCCGCTACTACGTCCCGAACAACTCGGCGCTCGTCATCACGGGCGACGTGATGCCGGAAGAGGTCTTCAAAATGGCCCAGGAGTTTTACGGCGACTGGCCGAAGCGTGAGAAAGACCCGTTCGTGGAGTTTCCGATGGTCGAGCACCCGCCGCTCGAAAAGAGCGAGGGCGTCGTCGTCAAACAGCCCGTCCAGAACGTCATCATAGACATCGGCTGGCATGGCCCCTCCATCGGCAAGGACAACCCCGGCTCCTACGCCGCCGACGTTTTTTCCTTCATCGTCACGCAGCCCAACTCGCGCTTCCAGCGCGCGCTCGTGGACACAGGACTGGTGAACGGCGTCTCCATAGGCTACCTGACACAGCGCAACGTCGGCCCGATTCAGATTGTCGCGCAGATGCCGCCTGAGAAGGCGCGCGCCGCGCTCAAGGCCATTTACAACGAAATCTCGCACTTCAACGACAAGGACTACTTCACGGACGAGGAGCTTGAGAGCGCCAAGGCGCTTTTGGAAGCCGACGACCTCTACTCGCGCGAGAAACTCTCGGAGTACGCGCACACGCTCTCGTTCTGGTGGGCCTCGACCGGGCTTGAATACTTCCGCGGCTACTTGCAGAATTTGCGGCGCACGACGCGCGCCGACATCAGCCGCTATATCACGACCTACATACAGGGCAAGCCGCACATCGGCATCGTCCTGATTTCCAACGAGGCGCAGCAGCAAATTCAGTTGAAACCGGAGGAGTTAATCGGGCAATGAGAAGAACAGTTTTCAGTTTTCAGTTTTCAGTTTTCAGTCGAATGAAAGCTGGCTCCGGCTTTAATTTTACGCGTGCGGCGTTCTCGCTCGTGTTAGTCGCGTTGCTCGCGTTCTGTTCGAGTCAGGCGGGCGCGGTGTTGGCGCAAGGTGGGTTGAACCCGGAGAAGGCCGCGTCGGAGGCGCAGGCGGACGCGGCCGAGAGGCGCGCGGCGTCTCTCGTCACGGAGTTCGACGTGAACGGCATGAAGGTGCTGGTCAAGCGGCGCGAGGGCAGCCAGACAGTCGCGGCCGGACTCTTCCTGCGCGGTGGCTCGCGCAACATTACGGCAGAGAACGCCGGCATAGAATCGCTCATGTTGGACGTTGCGACCGAGGGGAGCGTGAGTTTCCCGCGCGAGCGTCTGCGCACGGAGCTTTCGCGGATGGGCACCGTTTTGGGGTCGAGCGAAAACTACGACTACTCTGTGCTGTCGCTCACGACGACGCGCGCCAACTTCGACCGCTCGTGGGAAATCTTCACGGACGTGGCCTTGCGGCCCGCCTTCACAAAGGAAGACTTCGAGCTGATTAAGGGCCGCACGGTGTCAGGGCTGCGCGACGACTCGGACGACCCGGACACTTATCTGCAAAGATTGCAGGAGCGCGTGGCCTACGCCGGTCACCCTTACCTGAACCGCCCGCAGGGCACGCCCGAGTCTGTCTCGCGGCTGACGCTCGACGACATACGCAAGTATCACCAGCAGATGATGCAGACCTCGCGGCTGCTTCTGGTCGTCGTCGGTGACCTCGACCCGGCCGTCCTGCGCCAGCGCATCATGGCCTCTTTCGGCAAGCTCCCGCGCGGCGAATACAAGACGGAACCCGTGCCGCAGTTGACCTTCACCACCCCGACCGTCGAGGTCACGCAGCGCGGACTCCCGACCAACTACATCAACGGCGTCTTCAGCGCGCCGCCCCTGACGGCCGACGACATCCACGCGATGCAGATCGCGTCGAGCATCCTGCGCGACCGCGTCTTCGAGGAGGTGCGCGTCAAGCGCAACCTCTCGTACGCCCCGAGCGCCTTTCTGGGCAGTCAGGGCGCGAACGTCGGCGGCATCTACGTGACGGCCGTTGACGCCAATCAGGCCGTGCGCGTCATGCTCGACGAGATCAAGCGGCTACAGACCCAGCCGATTGACAACCGCGACATCACGGGCGTCGTCTCGCAATACCTGACGACCTACTACATGGGCCAGGAGACGAACGCGGCGCAGGCGGCGAGCCTCGCCGAGTATGAGCTAATCGGCGGCGGCTGGCGTCACTCCTTCGACATGCTCACGCACCTGCGCTCCGTCTCCCCGGCCGACGTGCAGCGCGTGGCCCAAAAATACATGCGCAACATACGCTTCGTCGTCCTCGGCGACCCCGCCCGGATAGACAAGGCGGTGTTCACGAGCCAGGTGAGCGAGTAAGCGCGACGCGGGGACGCGTAGACACTGAGACGCGGCGATAAAAGGCTCACTTGCTTTTCATCGCCGCGTCTCAGTGTCCTGTTTACCTTATTTCATTTCCCCGAACAGCTTCTTATACAGCTTGTCGTCGAGCGGTTGGAGGGCGCGGAGTTGGACGGTGGCCGCTTCGCGGTCGCCGAGTTCGAGGTAGGTGACGCCGAGGTTGTAGTAGGCTTCGGCGAGGTCGGGCCTGAGGCGCGCGGCCTGCTTGTAGGCTTCGATGGCCTCACTGAAGCGGCTCGCGTAGTAGTAGGCGTCGCCGAGCTTGTTGTAAGCCTCGAAGGAATTGGGCCGGAGTTGTATGGCGCGCTGGAAGGCGCGGATGGCGTCGGCGTTCTTCCCCTGCTTGACCTTGCAGTAGCCGACCTGAATCCAGGCTTCGGCGCGGTTCGGGTTCTTGTTGACGGCGTTCTCGAAGTAGCCGAGCGCGCTGTCGTAGTTGCCGAGCCAGAGCGAGTTCAAGCCGTTGCGATACCACCACTCGGCGAGCATCTCGGAGGGCGGGCCGGTCTTGTTCCGCGCCGCGAGGTCCGCGAACGACATGAGCGTTGCGGGCTTGAGCTGGCGCAGACGCGACGCACCGAGCGCGAGGTTGATGTTCTGTCCGTTGGTCACCTTCATGGTGATGATGCCGAGAACCTGGCCCTTCATGTTGAAGAGCGGGCTGCCGGAATTGCCGTGCGAGATGGGGGCCGTAATCTGCACTATCTCGCCGAGGCTCGGAACCTCGCGCACGGCCGAGACGATGCCGTCGGAGACGGAGCCTTCGAGGCGGAGCGGGTTGCCGATGACGAAGACCTGCTCGCCCTCTTCGGGGAGCGAGTCGGCGACTTCGAGAGAGCGCGCGCGGTCGGCGGGCGTGTTGACGCTCAGGACCGCCAGGTCCGCCTCGTCGTCGAGGCTGACGACGCCCGCGGTCGTGTAGGTCCGGCCCTTGCCGTCGAGCGTGCGGACTTCGGCGCGGCTCGCGCCCTCTATGACGTGCAGGTTGGTCAGAACCTGTCCGGGGCGTATGAAGAATCCGCTGCCGGTCATCTGGATTTCGCCCTTGGCGTCGTAGGTGATGACGGCGACGACGGCGGGTTTAACGCGGCGGATGAGTTCGGGGAGCGTCTCCTGCGCGAAAGCGTAGACACTGAAAAGCAGAACGAGCGCCAAGCATGGGGGAAGCTTGCGAATCATAACTCTTGTCCTTCGTTCGTTCGGACAAAACGGTCTTGCCCGGCGAGGGCTGGTTTGTAATGAGCTAAAAATGCCCCTGGATGTTTGGGGAGTACGGCGTGGAGGCCGTAGAAGTTTCTAATGTCTGCCGGGATTGTTCGGCCAGCTTGACCGCTGGGGTTCAGGTCTGCAAGGCCGGGCCGGGAATGCGCCCGTCCTAAAGGTCAATATAGCACAGCGCCCGCCGGAACAAACATAAATAATTTTTTGGAGCGCCTCGCGCGGGGCTAATGCCGCCGGGCCGTGATTTACAGCGGGAAACAAAAGAGGCCGCCCTTATTCGGGGCGGCCTCTTCCGCTAATGACGAAACGCTCCCGTCTTACCTCATGAACGTCCCGACGATTGTGCCGTGCGGCGAGGTCGCGGCCGGGTCTTCGAGCGTGACGAAGAGGCCGAAGTCCTGGAGCGCGGTCTCGGATTTAATCTCCGCCTCGTTGCGGCCGCCCGTGTTGACGAACTGGCCCAACTTGGTGAACTTGTTGTCAGGCGAGACGGCCCAGAGCACGTAAGTCTGGCCCGCGGGCGCTTCCTTCAACTCGTGGAAGCGCGCCGTAATCATCGTCGGCCCGTCCTTGCGCGGCTCGATCTTGATGTTGGCGCGCGAGCCAGTCAGAGCGCCCGTGAAGTTGACCTTAATCATGGAGTCTTCGCCCTGCTTCATTCCAGGCACGTTGAGCAGCGGCGCGCCGTAGGCAGTCGTCGTGCCCGGCGTCGAGACGGCGGCCACTTTTTCGCCCACCGCCGCGCCCTCCTTGTCCGTGCTGGCGAGCGGCACGATGGCGAAGCCTTCAGGCACCGCGCTGCGGAAGACGACAGGCGTCTCCGGCGTGATGGTCTTCAGATTACCCTCGGGCGAAAGCACCAGCATGAACTTGTCCAGCGGCGTCTTCGTGCTCAGGGTCGCCACGCCGTTCGCGACCGTGACGGGGCCGAGCAGCGTGACGTGATTCATCGGGTCAACGGCGTAGAGATTTAAGGCGCTGACGGTCGTCGGCAGACCCGCGAGGTCCAGTTTGACCATCGTGCCGTCGGCCATGCGGTGTATGACGGCGCGGCCCGTGGCGTTGGCGATGTTGAGCGGCGTCAGGTTGACCGTCACTTCCTTGTCAACCGGGTACTCGACGACAGTCCAACTCCCGTCGGCGTTCTGCACGGCCTTCGTCTCAGTGGTCGTGACAGTAGTGGTCGTGGTTGGCGTCGTGGTCGTCGGCTGAGTATCCTGCGCGAGAACGGCATTAACGGTGGCGAACGAGAGGA
The DNA here is from genome assembly GCA_035253525.1 of Pyrinomonadaceae bacterium. Lineage (GTDB taxonomy): Bacteria > Acidobacteriota > Blastocatellia > Pyrinomonadales > Pyrinomonadaceae > QHXM01. The sequence goes on from DATFCB010000555.1 coordinate 5,608, forward strand.
TGATTCCTCCCAAAACAGAAAGCAAACGTCTGCTCATTGGCTTTATCTCCCTCCTATAAAGCTACAGAAATTTAGTTGTAGGGGTATAAGTGTCCCGAAATAGTTTCGCAATCACCATGCCAACCGGCGTGGAAAATCAACTGGACAAATAGCAGGAGTTAAACATGAGGCGGGAACAGACGACGCGGAACGATACGATACACACCTGTAAGAATTTCCAATAAAACCAGTCAAATTTCCAATAAAACCGGCCGCCCCCTTTGCGGCTTTGCGAGAGAAAACCATTTCACGCAAAGGCGCAAAGGAAAGGGCCGCAATTTTTAGTAGCTATACAACTCAGCGATTGCCTTCGCCACGTCTTCGACCTGCGGCAGAATCGCGTCTTCGAGTTGCGGGGCGTAGCCGACGAAGGTGTCGAGCGCGGCCACGCGGCGCACCGGCGCGTCCAGGAACTCGAACAATTCGTCCGAGATGCGCGCCGCGATTTCCGCGCCGTAGCCCCACGACCGCGAATCTTCGTGCGCGACGATGACGCGGTTGGTCTTCTTCACGGAGCGAGTAATCGCCTCCCAGTCGTAGGGCGAGAGCGTGCGCAGGTCAATCACCTCTACGTTGATGCCCTGCTGCTGCTCGGCCTGCTTGGCCGCGACCAGGGAACGCTGGACGAGCGCGCCGAACGTGATGATCGAAAGGTCCGTGCCCTCGCGCACGGTCTTCGCCTTGCCGAACGGAATCAGAAATCCGTCCGGCGGGTACTGCGACTTGTTGTACGCCTGGCGATAAAGGTGCTTATGCTCAAGAAAGAGCACGGGGTCGTCCGAGCGAATCGCCGTCCGCAGCAGCCCGTTGGCGTCGAGCGCGGTCGCAGGGTACACGACGCGTATGCCGGGCGTGTGCGTGAAGATGCTGGACCCGCTCTGCGAGTGGTAGACCGCGCCGCCCTTCAGGTAGCCGCCGACAGGGCAGCGTATGACGACGGGGCACTTCCACTCGTTGCCGGAGCGCCAGCGCATGACGGCCAGTTCATTCCTGATCTGGTGAAACGCGGGCCAGATGTAGTCGAAGAACTGTATCTCGACGACGGGCTTCATCCCCCTGGTCGCCATCCCGGTCGCGCGGCCGACGATGTTCGCCTCCGCGAGCGGCGAGTTGAAGACGCGCGCTGTGCCAAATTTTCGTTGCAGGTTCGCCGTCACCTTGAAGACGCCGCCCTTGCCTTTGACCTTGTCCAGGTTCTCCTCGCGCGAACAGTCGGCCACGTCCTCGCCGAAGACGACGATGCGCTGGTCGCGCGCCATCTCTTCGTGCAGGCAGCGGTTGATGAGGTCAACGACCGTGCCGGCGTTGCCCGTCAACTCCGCGCCCTCCTCCGTGTCGAACTCTTTGGAGGTCGGGTCAACGTCCGTAGAGTAGACGTAGAGCGCGGCCGTCTCCGGCGCGGGCTGCGGGCTCGCGAGCGCCGCGTCGGCCGCCTCCGTCACTTCCCTGTCAACCTCGTCCTTGAGTTGCTGCAACTCGTCCTGTGTGACGACGCCCTCTTCGACGAGCAGAGCGCCGAAGCGCTTGACGGGGTCGCGCTCTGCATCCGAAGTGCGCTCCTCGTCCGGGCGGTAAAGTTTTTCGTCGTCCGAGAGCGAGTGCGAGTAGGGGCGTATGACTTTCGCGTGGACGAGCGCGGGGCCGCGCCGCTCGCGGCAGTATTCGACGGCGCGCTGCATCGCTTCGAGAGACTCAATCGGGTCCGTGCCGTCGCATCGTTGCAGATAGAGATCGGGGAAGCCCTCGACCAGTTTCGACACGTCGCCGCCCGCGGTCTGCACTTCGACGGGGACGCTGATGGCGTAGCCGTTGTCTTCAATCAGGAAGACGACGGGGAGCTTCAGGTTGGAGGCCGTGTTAAGCGCCTCCCAGAACTCGCCCTCGCTCGTCGTCCCGTCGCCCGCGGAGCAGTAGACAACCTCGTCGCCTTTAAAGCCCACGACCTTGTCTTTGATTTCCTCAATCAGCGCGGCGCGGACACTCGCCTCGGCGCAGCCCACGGCTTGCAGAAACTGCGTGCCGGTCGGGGAAGACTGCGAGACGATGTTGAGACGCTTGTGGCCCCAGTGTGAGGGCATCTGGCGGCCGTGCGAGTTGGGGTCATCGGCCGCGCCGACGGCTGAAAGGAGTTGTTCGAGCGGCGTCATGCCGAGTTGCAGACACAGAGCGCGGTCGCGGTAGTAAGGGTAGAACCAGTCGTAGCCGGCCTTCAACGCCATCCCGGCGGCGACGAGGATGGCCTCGTGTCCCGCGCCGGAAATCTGGAAGAAGATTTTGTTCTGGCCCTTGAGCTGAATCTCCTTGTCGTCAATGCGGCGCGACATGTACATCGTGCGGTAAATCTCTATCATCTGCTCGCGGTCGAGCCCCTTGTGCTCGCGCTCCGCCGTCGCCTGTGCGCTTCCCATCGTCTCAGTTCTCCTGACGAGTTTTAATATTTTGGTGTCGGTCTTCATACGTCCTGACTCAACCCTTTTTGCGCCTTTAGTCTGCGTAGTCTGACTCAAGCGTCATCCGGTAATCCTCTGCCATCGAGGGGTGGCCGTGCAGGTTGGCCGCCTCGATCCCGCGCTGATAAGCCTCGCGCGCCTGTTCACGCCGACCCGTCTTCTCAAGGGCGCGCGCCAGCATCCCGAAGGCCGCGCCCTCATCATCCGCCCGCTGCAAATAGTCTTTGAGCGCCGCGATGGCCTCCTCGTACAACTCCGCCTTTAAGTACTCGTTCGCCAGCCCGAACCGTACGAGCACGTTATCCGGGTCCGACTCCAACATCTGTTTGAAAGTATCAATGCGCGACTCCATAACGATGGAGTGATAAGTGATGAGTGATAGGTGATAAGTAAAAGCAACCGTCTTTACTTATCACTTATCACTCATCACTTATCACTTTTTTCCTCCAATGATGAGTTTCGCAATCGTCTGCAACTGCATGTTGGACGTGCCCTCGTAGATAGCGCCGATTTTGGAGTCGCGCCAGAACTTCTCGACCGGGTAGTCTTTGACGAAACCGTAGCCGCCGTAGAGTTCTATCGCCTTCGAGCTGATACGTTCCGCCGCGCGCGACGAGTAGAGCTTTGCCATCGCGGCCTCTTTGACGAAGGGAAGCCTCGCGTCCTTCAGCCGGGCGGCGTTATAAACCATCAGGCGCGCCGCTTCAAGCTCTGTCGCCATCTCGGCCAGTTGGAACTGCACGCCCTGAAACTCGTTGACCGCCTTGCCGAACTGCTCGCGCTCCGACGTGTAAGCTAACGACGCTTCGAGTGCGCCGCGCGCGATTCCTATCATCTGCGCGCCGATGCCGATGCGCCCCTCGTTCAACGTCTCGATGGAAACCTTGTAGCCCTTGCCCACTTCTCCGAGCACGTTCTCCTTCGGCACGCGGCAGTCTTCCAGGATCAGCTCGGTCGTCGAAGAAGCGCGGATGCCGAGCTTGTTCTCCTTCTTCCCGACGGAAAAACCCTCGAAACTTTTTTCGACGATGAAGGCCGTGATGCCCTTGTAGCCGGCCGCCGGGTCCGCGTTGGCGAAGACGACGAAGATTTCCGCCTCGTTGCCGTTCGTGATCCAGAGCTTGCGCCCGTTCAGCACGTAATGGTCGCCCGCGTCCACGGCGCGCGTCGCAAGCGCGAAAGCGTCCGAGCCGGAGCCCGCCTCGCTCAGGGCGTAAGCGCCGACGCGCTCCGTGGCGAGTTGTGCCAGATATTTTTTCTTCTGCTCGGGGTTTCCCCAGCGCAGGATGGCGTTATTGACGAGCGTGTTCTGCACGTCAACGAAGACGCCGACCGAGGCGTCAACGCGCGAGAGTTCTTCGACGGCGACGATGGCCGTGAAGAACGAAGCGCCCGCGCCGCCGTACTCCTCCGGCGTCTCGATGCCCATCAGGCCGAGGTCGAAGCACTGGCGGACGAGCGCGGGGTCGAGTTTACCCGCCTCGTCCATCGCCTCGACGCGCGGCCTCAATTCGCCCTCGGCGAACTCGCGCACGCTCGCGCGGAACATCTCCTCGTCTTCGCCGAGCGTCGTCAGGGCGCGCCCCGCCTGCTCATCAATTGTCTTACTCATAGCTCTTCCGGCTCGCAGGAAAATTTCTTGATTGGGTTGACCCTGTAGCATCGCTCAGACGCGCGCCTCCGGTCAACTCTAAAAGCCGTAAATCGTGAATCGTAAATCGTGGATAGGAAAAGAAAGGCCGGGCGACGATTTACGATTCACGATTTACGATTCACGATTTACGGTTTACGAGCTTTTATTCCGACAATCGTCGGCCGAATGTTGCTCTGACGAGTCGTGCGCCGCCGCGAATTCCCAGGTCATATCGCGCCTCTGCTGCGGAGGCACGCGCCTTGCCGGGTTGAGCTTAGCGGCCCGATACCGTATCTTGCTGATTTCTCGCACGCGTCGGCGCGGGCGCGAGAGTAGACTCGTCCTGAAGATGGCCCTGAATGAATCAAAGCAATAACACCGCGGACCCGTCCAAAAGATTAAAGCCCATCGGAATCATCTTTGCGCTTTTCGGCCTCCTGCTCTTCTCTTACTTCCTGTGGAAAGCCGGCCCCGGCGAGGTGGCCTCCGGCATCAGGAAACTCGGCGCGGGCTTCCTGCTCGTGCTGGCGATTTCGAGCCTCCGCTACGTCGCCCGCACGCTCGGGTGGGTGCTCTGTTTTACCGGCAAGGAGCGGCTGCGTTTTCGCGACGCCTTCCGCGCCTACGTCGTCGGCGACGCGGTGGGCAATTTGACGCCGCTCGGCCTGGTCGCAAGCGAGCCGACGAAGGCCGCGCTCGTGCGCGACCGCGTGCCCTTAGTGACCGCCATCTCCGCGCTCGCGGTCCAGAACCTTTTCTACAGCCTCTCGGTCGCGCTCTTCATCCTCTCGGGCATAGTCATCCTGCTCCTCGTCTTCCCGCTGACGGACGGACTCCGCCTGATGAGTTTGATCTCGCTCGGCGTCGTCTGCGTGATCATCCTGATAGGCTTCGTCATCTACCACATGCGGTGGAAGTTTCTGACGGCGGCGTTTGAGCGGCTGCGGAAGAACCGTTTCGGGAAGCGGTTCCTGAAGGAGAAGCAGAAGGCGAGCACGAGCGCGGTCGAGGAGACGGTCTACAGTTTCTACTCGCGCAACAAGGCGCGCTGCGCGCTCATCATGTTGCTGGAGGTCTGCTTCCACCTGGCGGGCGTGCTCGAAGTCTATGTCACGCTCTCTTTCATCACCGGCGGGCCTGTCAACTTCCTGGCGGCCTACGTCCTGGAGTCCGTCAACCGAATCATCAACGTGGTCTTCAAGGTCATCCCGATGCGCGCGGGCGTTGACGAGGCGGGGTCGGGATGGGTGACGAACAGGCTGAATATCGGCGCAACCGCGGGCGTCACGCTCGCCATCGTCCGCAAGGCCCGCGTCATCTGCTGGACGGCGCTCGGCGTAGTCTTCCTCATCCGCCGTGGGCTCTCGACCCAGTCGGTCGTCGAGGAGACACAGGAAGCGTTAAGCGAAGAGATGGGCGCACCCGTCGCGCCGCGCGTCAGCGAGCAGGGTTAATGCCTCTTTGCGCCTTTGCGTCTTTGCGTGAGGTTAAGTTTCACGCTGGAGGCGCAAAGGCGCAAAGAAAGTGAAAGGATTTCTTGTCGCATTCTGTCGAAGTGAATCCGGTCGGGAGCGAGGCCATTGCTTCTTCTAAGGTCGTCGGGCGCGGCGGGGCGCTTGTGCGTGAGCGCGGGGTGGTGCTGGCGCTCGCGGTGCTGGTCGTCCTCGGCCTGGGCCTGCGTCTGAACCAAGTGAGCGCCATCGGCTTCGCGGAGGACGAAGTCAACAAGCTGAACGCGGTGCGCGCCTACAATCAGGGAGACATACGCCCGAACGCCGAGCACCCGATGCTGATGAAGGCGCTGATGTTCGTCTCGGTTCGGGCGCAGCAGTCCTGGAACGCGCGCTCCGCGACGCCCGTCAGCGACGAGACGGCGCTCCGCTTCCCCAACATCCTCTTCGGCGCGCTGACCGCCATCCCGCTCTTTCTCCTGACGGCCGCCTTCTTCGACCGCTGGACGGGCCTGCTGGCCGCGGCCTTCTGGACGTTCGGCGTCAACGCCATCACCTACAACCGCATCGCCAAGGAAGACACGCTGCTCGTCTTCTTCATGCTCTTCGCGCTCTACTTCTACGTCCGCGCCAAGCAAGTGAGCGCGCACGACGCACGCGTCAAGCGGCGCAGCTACATCCTCTCCGGCGCGGCGTTCGGCCTGATGCTGGCCTCGAAGTATTTCCCGCAATTCTTCGGGCTGAACATGCTCTACCACCACTATTTTCGCGTCCGCAAGAAGGAGCCCGGCGAGCCTTCGGGCCATACGCCGTGGTACTTCTACCTCGTCTTCGCCCTCGTCTTTTTAATCGCCAACCCGGCTATCCTGCTGCCGCAGACCTGGGCTTACCTGAACGCCTACACGAGCGAGCAACTGCTCTCGCACACAGGCTACCTGATGGGCGACACGCTCTACAAGAACACCATGTCCGCCTCGCCTTTCTGGGGGACGCCGCTCTACTTTTACGCTCTCTTTCTGCTGATAAAAGTGCCGCTCCCGGTGCTCGTCGCTTTCCTCATCGGGCTCGTCGCTTGCTTGAGGCGCTGGCGGCATCCGGGCCACGCGTTTCTGCTCCTGATGTTTGTCCTCTGGATCGTGCCCTACTCGCTGGCCGGCGCGAAGTGGCTGCGCTACGCACTCTCGCTGATGCCTTTCGTTTACATGATCGCGGCGGTCGGCGTGGTCGCGCTCGTCCGCTGGGCTGTGGGCCAATTTAAAGCCACGGGCCGCGAGCGCGCGCTCCGGTTTGCGAGCGTTGCCACGCTTCTCCTCTTCGCCGCGTGGCCCGCCTGGACGGCCTACAGCAGCGGCCCGCACTACGCCACCTACACGAACGTTTTGGGCGGCGGGCGCGCGGGCCACTTCTTCCCGCACGACGAGTTTTACGACGACGGGCTCAGGGAGGCCATCGAGTTTGTCGCTCACACCGCGCCGCAGGGGGCGACAATCGTCCACGAGACGCCGGGCGTAGTCGGCTACTATCTGGAAAAATTCAATCGCACGGACTTGCAGCCGCGCGTGCTCTCCGACCCGAATTTCAAACTGGGGGACGCTTCCGCCCCGGCCTACTTCGTCTTGCAGCGCGGCCGCACCTACTTCGAGAACCGTGAAAAGATGAACGAGGTGCGCGCCCGCTTCAGAAAAGTCTACGAAGGCTTCGTCGAGGACGTGACGGCCGTCGAAGTTTATACGCAGTGACGGCCCGTGCGCCTCGCGGGACACAGAGATATGAACAGAAGAATAAGATTGACCGCCGCGGCGCTCTCGCTGTCGCTGCTTCTCTCGGCTTCGCTCGTCCGGCCGCCCGCGACTCTGGCGTGGGGCGAGCACGGGCACAAACTTTCGGGCCGGGCGGCCGCGACGCGCCTGCCGAAAGAGATGCCGGAGTTTTTCCGCAAGGCGACGGCGCAGCTCGAATATCTCAACCCTGAGCCGGACCGCTGGCGCTCGAAGACCTTGCTTGAGATGAACGAGGCGTTCTCCTACGACCACTTCATGGACCTCGAAATGGTTCCGCCCGCCGCGCTCGACGCAGAGGACCGCTACGCGTACCTGACCGCGCTCTCGCAGGCGGGCGTGAAGGAGCCTGAGAAGGCGGGCCTCGCGCTCTTCCGCATCGTTGAGTTGTACGAGCGGCTTCGGACGGAATTCCACCTCTGGAGAAACGCCAGGGACAGGAGGACGCGCAGGTGGGTCGAAGAGCGCATCGTCTACGACGCAGGGGTGCTCGGCCACTACGTGAGCGACGGCGCGAACCCGCACCACGCGACCGTACACTACAACGGCTGGGCCAAAGACTATCCCAACCCGAACGGCTACACGACCGACAACACTTTCCACTGGCGCTTCGAGAGCGAGTTTGTCCAGTCGCACATCGTCATCAATGATCTGCTGCCCTCAGTTAACCCGCAGCCGCGCGTGTTGGGGAACCCGCGCGCAGAGGTCGTCGCCTTCTTCAAACACAGCAACAGCCTCGTCGAACGCCTTTATCAACTGGACAAGCAGGCGAAGTTCGACGCGCAGACCTCGTCGCCCGAGCACAAGCGCTTCGCCGTCGAGCGCCTGGTCGCCGGGGCGGAGATGATACGCGCCCTGTGGTTGACGGCGTGGGTCAAGAGCGAGACGCTGAACTGACAGTCAAAAGCCGAAACGGCAAGCCGGGGAGACGTTCGGCTTGCCGTTTCGGCTCTGAGAGGCGCAAGGGGACGTTGCTTGCGCTTTCTGAT
>DATFCB010000556.1:0-6413 GCA_035253525.1 Pyrinomonadaceae bacterium
CACATCCCCGTCGCCCTGATGGTCGGGCTCTTAATCTTCACGGAGGTCGCCGAAGCGGGCAACTGGCTGCGATATCCCTGGAACTACATCATCCCCATTCTCATCAACCTGCTCTCAATCGTCATCACGTTTCTGGCGAACTCAGTCATCGCCGGCCTGACCGTGCTGATCGTGATGCAGTTGACGCTCGCGCCGCTCAGGCCCGTGCAGATACGCCTCGCCTTCGCCAGGCTGAGAAAACGCTTGCGGCCATTCCTCTCGACCAGCATCCGCGTCGGCATCAGAATCCTCGTGGGCTTCATCCTCCTGATTGTCCCCGGCATCGTCATGATGGTCCGTTACACGCTCTACGCGCCGGTCGTGCTGCTCGAAGGGCTTGAGAAGAAGGCCGCGCTCAAGCGCGCGCGTGAGCTGGTGCGACGTTCGAGGCTGACGGCCATCAAGGTCGTCGTCCTGCAACTCATCATCCCTATGGTCGTCACCGGCCTGGTCGCGAACATGCTCCGCTTCGAGGGCGAGGGGGGCCGTGTCGCCTCGAAGATTTACGGGCATCTACTCTCCCTGCTCAACGTCTTCATTGTCCCGCTCGTCTCGATCATGGTGGCGCTGCTCTATATCAAGCTGCGGCAGGTCAGCGGCGAGCAACTCAGGACCACCCTCGAACAGATCGAGACGGACGAAGTGCCGCGCAGCAACTGGCAGCGGCGCATGCGGATCAGCATCCACACGCCCGCGAGCAAGCACTGAGCTTTGCACCAACACGTCGGCTCATCACACTGGTCCAGCCCCGAAGCGCGCGGAGGCCGCATCACCTCGGCCCGCAACTCTTCAACATCGAACCGCGATTCTTCAACGACAACTGAAACAAAATCTGCACAACCGGACCCAATCCGCTTGCCGAGGCCCATCCGTAAATAGTCCGACACAGTCAGATTTCCCCCGGCAGCAGTTACTTTTCAACTTCCCTTCCCGAGCACAGTCTTCGTGTCTTTGCCGGTGGCGGGCGTCTTTATGGATTCGGGGCCGTGCGCCAGCGCACTCTCGCCGTCCCCGAACTTTTCAAATGGGTGTGCGTGGCGCGCGCAACGTTTTGCCCGAGGGGTTGCGCCGCCTGACAGGGGGAATCCGGGCGAACTAAGGAAAGGAAGCTTACATGCGAAGAATTTTGACCGTCGCTGCCATCGCCGCGTTGGTGCTCTCGTCGCTGACCATCGGCCCGAGCAGCGGCCCGACCGTGAAGGCGTCGAGCCACCGCGAGGCTCCGGGGACTTCGAGGGACCCTTCGGTTGACGCGACCGACGTTTACGCGTTCGTTGATCCGAACGACGCGACGCGCGTTACTCTGATTATGAACTTCATCCCGTTCCAGCTGCCGCAGGGCGGGCCGAACTTCCACAACTTTGACGACAACGTCGTCTATGCGATGAGGATTGACAACAACGGCGACGCCGTCACGGACCTACAGATTCAATTCAGGTTCAAGACGGTGGTGCTGAACGATGACACCTTCCTCTATAACACGGGGCAGGTGACGGGCCTGACCGACCCTGACTTGAACGTCAGGCAGTATTACAACATCACGCTGGTCGGCGGTAACGCGCCGAACACCACCATGGGCATGGTCCAGGCCGGGACCCCGGCTCCGGGCGCGCCCGCGGGCTTCCCGTTCCAGGTAGCACCGCCCAACATCGGGCCGCGCTCCACGCCCGGCTACGAGGCAAACCTCGGAAGCCGCGCCGTGCGCGTCGGCTTCACGTCCGAAGGCAGCGCCCTCTTTTTCGCCGGGCCGCGCGACGAAGGTTTTTACGTTGACTTAGGCTCGGCCTTCGACCTTTTGGGCCTGCGCCCCTTCAACTCGGCCCACCTTCTGCCTAGAAATAACGCGCCGGGCGTGGACGGGACTGCGGGGCTCAACGTCCACACGATTGCGATGCAGTTGCCCATCAGCCTGGTGACCGCGAATCGCCAGACGCCGACCGGCCCGAACGACCCGAACGCAGTCATCAGCCTCTACTCGGCGGCCAGCCGTCCGGCCATGACCGCGCTCGCCGAAGACCGCAGCGGCACTTCCACCACTTCGGGCAATCTGGTTCAGGTCTCGCGTCTGGGCAACCCGCTCATCAACGAGGTAATTATTCCGCTCGGGATGAAGGACCGGTTCAACGCCTCTTTGCCGGGCGCGGACGCGCAGTTCCTTAACTTCGTGCTCAGGCCGGAACCGGCGCGCCTCATCGGCCCCGGCGCTCCCATCGGGCCGAACGGCGCTTTAGTTGATGTCTATCCGACCGTGAACACTCCGCCGGAGCCGCGCAACGACATCGCCACCATCTTCCTGACGGGGATTCCGGGCATCAACGTTCAGCAGAACACTTCCTCGAACCCGAGCGTGATGGCTTTCACGGGGCAGCCCGCTGACACCGTCCCGCAAGAACGTTTGAGGCTCAATCTGGGGATTCCGCCGACGCCCGGCACGGCCAGCGAAATTGGCACAGCCAATCGCCTGGGCGTGCTCGGCGGCGACAACGGCGGCTTCCCGAACGGCAGGCGCGTCGGCGACGACGTGGTTGACATAGAGCTGCGCGCGCTCGCGGGTGCGACGCCTCTCACGCCCGCCTTCAACGTCGCGCCGAACAACCAGCTCGGCGACGGGGTCAACACCAACGACAGGCCGTTCCTCACGAGGTTCCCCTATTTGGCGACCCCGTGGGCCGGCTACGACTCGCCGACCACTAACGATGCACGCGGTGTCGGCTCGACCAACACCACCATCACCAGCCCGACGCCGCGACCTGAGCCGACGCCCAGGCCGTAGCCAGGAACGGGAGAACAATCCGCGGCAAGACGCGAAGCGGAACTAACTAAGAGTCCGCTTCAAACCCAAAACTCAACCCCTTTGCGGCTTTGCGCCTCCAGCGAGAGAAAACCAGAACCACTCACGCAAAGGCGCAAAGACGCAAAAGGGTTGAGTGAATGGCTAATCAAGAGGATTATGCGAAAGAGATCATCAATCATTCTCGTCACGGCCCTGGCGGCGGTCGGCCTCGCCTTCGGGGTCCGGGCCGTCGTCAGGCACAACGCCCCGCAGCCCGCAGAGGCCCGCCGCGAGCTTGCCACCGCAGCTTTAGACCGGCGCGCGACGCCCGCCGACCGGCAGATTGAGGCGGCGCAGGGCCTCATCAAAAAATCGCCCGATTCGCTCGCCGGCTATAACGCCTTGGCCGCCGCCTACATGCAGAAGGCGCGCGAGACAGGCGACTTCGGCTACAACGCGCGGGCCGAAGAAGCCCTCAGGCGCTCCGACGAAGTAGCGCCCGACAATCAGGGGGTCAACAGGCTCCGCGCCTACCTGCTGCTCACGTCCCACCGCTTCGCCGAGGCGCGCGAGGCGGCCCGCCGCGCAATCGCGCAGAATCCGCGCGACTACGAAGCCTACGGCGCGCTGGTGGACGCACACGTCGAATTGGGCCAGTACGACGAGGCCAGGCAAGCCGTGCAGGCGATGCTGGACGTGCGCCCTTATACGGCCTCCTACGCGCGCGCCTCTTACCTGCGCTCGCTCCACGGCGATAACGCGGGCGCGATTGAGGCCATGCGTTTGGCGGTCGCCTCTGCGGACCCCGACAACCCGGAATCGCTCGCGTGGTGTCTCGTGCATCTCGGCGACGAGTTGACGAACGCCGGGAAGCTCGCGGAAGCCGAGCGCGAATACGACCGCGCCCTCTATTACTTTCCAGACTACCCGCTGGCGCTCAACGCCAAGGCGCGCGCACGCGTCGCGGCCGGCGACACCGAAGCGGCCATCGCCCTCTACCAAAAATCCCTGGACCGTGTGCCCGCGCCCGACGCCGCCATCGCGCTCGGAGACATCTACGCGAAGCTCGGCAAGACCGTTGAGGCGAAGCGGCAGTACGACCTGGTGGAGTTCGTCGAGCGCACGGGAGCGGGCGCTGGCACTTACTCGCGTCAACTGGCGCTCTTCTGGGCCGACCACGACATGAAGCTGGACGAGGCGCTGGAAGTCGCGCGGCGCGAGCGCGGACTGCGCGCGGACATCTACACGAGCGATGCGCTCGCCTGGTGTCTCTACAAGAAGGGACAACTGGCGGAGGCGAAGACGGCGATAGACGAAGCGCTGCGTTTGGGAACGCGCGACCCGCGCCTGCTCTATCACGCGGGAATGATCTACAAAGCGCTCGACGACCACGGAAGGGCCGCGCAATACCTGAAGGCGGCGCTCGCCATCAACCCGTCGTTCGACGTGTTACAGGCCGAGGTCGCAAGACAGACCTTGCGTGCCATCAACGCCTGAGATATTCAAAGGGGAATTCCGATATGCCAAGCTCTTCACGCCCACGGCGGCTCGCAGCCGTCATCCTCGCCGCCGCCGCGCTGGTCTTCAGCTTCAACAAGGAAGCACTCGCGCACCCGCTCGGGAATTTCACCATCAACCATTTCAGCCGCGTCGAGGTCGGGGCCGAACGCGTGCGCGTCCGCTACGTCGTGGACATGGCGGAGATTCCAGCCTTCCAGGCTTTGCAGACGATGGATGCCGACGCCGACGGCGTTACGTCCGGCGCGGAGTTTGACGCCTACGCGGCGCGCGCGGTCGCCGAGTACGCCGAAGCGATAATCGTCACGGTTGACGGCGCGCGCGTCCCGCTCGAAACAATCTCGAAGAGCCTGACGACGCCCGACGGGGCAGCGGGGTTACGGACGCTGCGCGTGGAGTGTGAGTTCGCGGGCGCGCTTCCGCCTAACGCGGCAGGCGGCGCGCGCCGTCTCAGTTTCGAGGATACTAATTACAGCAACCGCACTGGGTGGCGCGAACTCGTCGTCGTTCCCGCCGCAGGCACCGCCGTCTTTAACAGCACGGCTTTCGGGACCTCTTTGACGGACGAATTGAAGGCGTACCCTGAAGACATGCTCGCCGCGCCCCCAAACGAGCGCGCGGCCGAATTCTCTTTCGCGCAGGGAGCCGTCCCGGCAGGGGCCGCCGTCTTACGTTCGCGCGACGGCGTCGCGGTCACGGGAGCGCGCGACCATTTCGCGGAATTGATCGCCGTGCCTAACCTGACGCTTTGGGGCGCACTCGTAGGACTATTGATCGCGGCCGCGCTCGGCGCGCTGCACGCCCTCTCGCCCGGTCACGGCAAGACTGTCGTCGGCGCTTACCTGGTCGGGTCGCGCGGGACCGCGAAGCACGCTGTCTTCCTCGGTCTGACCGTCACCGTCACGCACACGATAGGCGTCTTCGCCCTCGGCCTCGTCACGCTTTTCGCATCGCAGTACGTTGTCCCCGAACGTCTCTTCCCCATCCTCAGTCTCGTCTCGGGCGGCATCGTCGTCGTCATCGGCCTCAGCCTCTTCATACGCCGCCTGCACGCCGCGCTCGGACTTTCAAAAGGTCACGCGCACACGCACGACCATTCACACGGAGAGCACGGGCACGAACATTCCGATGATTCGTCGCACGTACACTCGCACGGCGGGCGCGCGCACTCGCACCTGCCGCCCGGCGCGGACGGCAGCGCCGTCACCTGGCGCAGCCTGCTCGCGCTCGGGATTTCCGGCGGGCTGCTGCCCTGCCCCTCGGCCCTGGTCGTGCTCCTCTCGGCGATTGCCCTGCACCGCGTCGGCTACGGCATGCTACTGGTCGTCGCGTTCAGCCTCGGGCTGGCCTCGACGCTCACACTGATTGGGCTGGCCTTCGTTTACGCGGGACGCTGGATGAAGAACATGGTCGGCGGCGGGCGCGTTGTCCGCGTGCTGCCGGCGGTGAGCGCGCTGGTGGTGACGTGCGTCGGCGTCGTCATCTGCTACCAGGCGCTCTCGCAGGCTGGAATCAATCCCCTGGCTTTTCTTAACAACCTCCGGGCGGGCGGCGGCGAAACCGTGGCCGACCCGCAACTCGCCAGCTTCGGCGCGCTGGCTATTCTGGGTCTGGGACTCGTCTTCGGCCTCAAGCACGCGACGGAAGTTGACCACGTCATCGCCGTCTCAGCAATCGTCAGCGAGCATCGCAGCTTTCTGCGCGCGGCGCTCGTCGGCGGCGTCTGGGGCGTCGGGCACACCATCTCGCTCGTCCTGGTCGGCGTGGTCGTGCTCGCCTTGCGCGTCACCATCCCGGAACAGATTTCCGGCTGGCTGGAATTCTGCGTCGCCTTGATGATTATAGGTCTCGGCGTCGCCGCGTTCGCGCGGGCGCTCCGACGGCGCTCTGATATACACGTCCACAAGCACCGTCACGACGGATTGGCACACGCGCACGTTCACTTTCACGAACAGGAGACAGAGCACGCGGTGTTGACCAATGCTCACTCGCACGCCATTCGCCGCGTCGGGCTCAAGCCGCTGCTGGTCGGCGCGATGCACGGGCTCGCGGGGTCCGCCGCGCTCACGCTCCTCGTTCTCAC
>DATFCB010000557.1:0-7164 GCA_035253525.1 Pyrinomonadaceae bacterium
CGCGCGAGTAGCCCCAGCCGCCGAGCGTCTGCACGGCTGCCCAGGTGCACCACATCGCCGTCTCGGAGGCGTAGAGCTTCGCCATCGCGGCGTAGTAGCCCGCGCGCCGGTCGCCCGCATCTTTCATCGCGGCGGCGCGCAAAGTGAGCAGGCGCGCGGCGTCCGTCTCGGTCGCCATGTTGGCGAGCTTGAATTGTATGGCCTGAAACTCCGCGATGGGCTGACCGAAAGCGTGGCGCTCTTTGGCGTACTTAGTCGCCTCGTCCAACGCGCCCTGCGCGATGCCGGTCGAGAGAGCGCCGATGCCTATGCGCCCGTTGTCCAGGCTGTTGAAGGCGACTTTCATCCCGTTGCCTTCGCCGCCGAGGACGTTTGCGGCGGGGACGCGCACGTCCGCGAAACTCATCTCGGCCGTCTGCGAGGCGCGCTGGCCCATTTTGTGCTCGATTGAGGAAACCGTCAGCCCAGGCGTGTTGCCCTCGACGATGAACGCAGTAATCTTGCTCTTGTTGTCCTCGCGCCCGGTCACGGCCATCACGATGTAAGTCTGCGCCTCGCCGCCGCTGGACACCCATGACTTCGTGCCGTTGATGACGTAAGAGTCGCCGTCGCGCACGGCGCGCGTCCTGAGATTCGTAGCGTCAGAGCCGGCCTGCGGCTCGGAAAGGCAGAACGCTCCGAGCGACTCGCCGCGCGCCAGCGGCACCAAATATTTGTGCTTCTGCTCCTCCGTGCCGAAGCTCAAAATCGGATAGCAGCAGACGGAATTGGTCACGCCGACGATGACGCAGACGGAGGCGTCCGCGCGCGCAATCTCTTCGAGCGCGACCGCGTAGGCGACCGCATCGAAGCCCGCGCCGCCCCACTCTTCGGGGATAATCATCCCCATCAGGCCCATCTCGGCCAGCCCCTTCAACTGCTCACGGGGAAAGCGCGCCTGCTCGTCGTACTCGTGCGCGCGCGGCGCGATCTCGGCCGCCACGAACTCGCGCACCGAAGCCTGCACCATCCGTTGCTCTTCCGTCAGCTCGAAATCCACTACACAACCGCTCCTTTTTTTAGGTGCGAAACTATCACGGGAGAGTGATGCGGACAAGTGTGGATTCGTCGGAAGAAATTTCACGCAAAGGCGCAAAGCCGCAAAGAAGACCGCAAAGCTGTTGAAGGCTTCTTCGTCTTGCGCGGTTTCTTGGCGTCTTTGCGCCTTTGCGTGAGGCTGCCTTCTTCCATTTACCATTTACCGCTTTTTAATTAAGATTGGCGGGCCTTAAAATTTCTCTTCCCCGAAATCTGAATCTTACGCGAAGGACTCTATGCAAGAGCTTGCCACTCCTGAACCCGTCCCGACCCAGACGCCGGAGGACAAGTCCGGCTTCTTAGGCCACCCGAAGGGGCTCACGACCCTCTTCTTCACGGAACTCTGGGAGCGCTTCAGCTATTACGGCATGCGCGCCATCCTGGTGCTCTACATGACGGCACCGCCGGACAAAGGGGGACTCGGCTTCGGGATTCCCGAGGCGACTTCGCTCTACGGGACGTACACGATGTTCGTCTATCTGACGAACCTGCCGGGCGGCCTGATTGCCGACAAGCTGCTGGGCGCGCGGCTCGCCGTGCTCGTCGGCGGCATCATCATCGCCTGCGGCCACTTCTCGATGGTCTTCCCGACGCTGCCGTTCTTCTACGCAGGACTGTCGCTCATTGCAATTGGCACAGGACTGCTTAAGCCGAACATCAGCACGATGGTCGGGAGCCTTTACGGCGAGGACGACCCGCGCCGCGAGAGCGGGTTTTCCATCTTCTACTTCGGCATCAACCTCGGCGCTGTACTCGCGCCGCTCGTCTGCGGCTTTCTGGCCGAAAGCGAGATCTTCAAAAATTTCCTCGCTTCGAGAGGCATGGACCCGAACAGTAGTTGGCACTGGGGCTTCGGCGCTGCGGGCGTCGGCATGACTCTCGGGCTTATCGTTTATCTCTTACACCGTCGCAGGCTGGAACGCGTCGGCGCGCTGGTGAGAAAGCGCAAGGACGCGCCCGACTACGAGCCCAACCGCCCGCTGACGCACGACGAGTGGAAGCGCGTGGCGGCGATTTTCGTCTTCTTCCTCTTCACGATTCTCTTCTGGGCCGCGTACGAGCAGAAGGGCGCGAGTCTCAACCTCTTCGCCAGGGAATTTGTGCGGAGGGATGTGGGCGGCTGGGAGTACCCTGCGAGCTGGATGCAGTCGCTGACGGCCTTCTTCGTCCTCCTCCTGGCCCCGCTGTTCGCCGTGCTCTGGATTCGGCTGGGCAAGCGCCAGCCTTCGAGTCCAGTCAAGTTCACCTTCGGCCTGCTCTTCATAGGGATGGCCTACGTGCTAATGGTGCCAGCCGCCATGCTCACGGGCTACGGCAAGATCAGCCCCTTCTGGCTGGTCGGCCTCTACTTCCTCGAAGTGGTCGGCGAGATGTGTCTGAGTCCGGTCGGATTGAGCACGGTGACGAAACTCGCGCCCGCGAAACTCCTGGGCATCATGATGGGCGTCTGGTTCCTGGCCGCCGCGCTCGGCAACAAGCTCGCCGGCTACTTCGCCGGTTTCTTCAAGACGGATAAGGACCCGGTGACCGGTCTCTTCGTGGACAATTCCGGCACGCGCGCCTGGCTCTACGGATCAATCGCCGCCGGACTGCTCATCTCGGCCGCCCTTCTGGCCCTGTTAACGCCGAAGATCAAGAAACTGATGGGCAAGGTGAATTGATTATGCGATGACTACGTCCCGCGCGAAAACGCGTTCATCGTTTGCGGTGACGCTTCTGCTTATCGTCTTCGGCGCGGCGCGCGGAGCGGAGACTATGAAGAAAGGGACGGCCGAGGTCAACGGGACGAGCCTCTACTACGAGGTGGCGGGCAAAGGCTTTCCACTAATTCTCGTCAGCGGCGGCGGGACGTTGGACAGGAGGGCGTGGGACGAGCAATTCGAGGCGTTCGCCAAAAGCTACAAGGTCATCCGCTACGACATACGCGGCCTGGGGAAATCGGCACGGCCGCGCGCGCGCTTTTCTCACAGCCGCGACCTCTACGCGCTGCTAAAGTTTCTCAAGGTCGAGAAGGCGCACGTCATAGGACTCTCGTTCTCCGGCGCGATAGCGATTGATTTCGCGCTCGAACATCCAGAGATGGTGGAGCGCCTGGTGCTGGCCGCCACGGGGACGAGCAGCGACGCCAAATCACAGGCTAACGTTGAATCGGTCGTGGCGCTGTCCGCGATGGCTAAGAAGGAAGGGCTTGAGCGGACGATTCAGTTCGTCACGAGCCTTCCCTTCTTCATCTCTCAGGAGAATCGCGCGGCGCGTGAAAAGGTGCGCCAAATCTATCTAGACAATCGCGACCTCTTCGACGACGAATTTCCCCTCGTCAAGCTCTGGCAGCCGACCGCGCCGCCCGCTGGCCGTCGTCTCTCCGAGATTCGCGTCCCCACTCTAATTCTCATGGCCGAAAACGATCACCCTGCTTACAGGGCTATAACCGATAAACTGGCGGCGGACATAAAGGGAGCCAAACAGGTGTTGATTCCCGGCGCGACTCACCTGATTCACATGGACAAGCCGAAAGAGTTCAGCGCGGCCGTGCTTGATTTCCTCGGCAAGCAATAAAGGAAGTTTGTTACGTCACTGAATAACTCTCTCTCCCTGGACATGAAATGGAGGATTAAGATGAAAAGCTTCCTTCGAGTTTTAGTGACCTCGATGATTCTCGGAATGCTGGTTGTTTTTTCGCCTGACCTGCAAGCTCACACGGCGAACAGGCCGACACCGCAGACTTCAATCAGCAAGTTTCGCCTGGACAAGCCGAACGAGGACGCGTTCAGCGGCACACTCTACGCGACCATTAACGGCCAGGAGAAGAAAATCGCCGACGATGTTAATGATGCGTGGCTTATCAACGACGGTCGCATGCTGGTCTATTCGAGGCGGGACGGGTCGGGGGGCTTTGAAGACGAGGGGCAATCGCTGCGTACCTACGATGCTCGAACGGGTAAGATCAAAAAGATCATGTCGGAATACGTCATGGTTGACACCGTCACCGAAGTTAAAACCTCGCGCGGAAAGACGGCGCTGCTGGTGCGCATGACGGACGGCGGCCTCGGCGCGTATTACCTCGCCGTGGTTGACCCCACGCGCGGCGAAGTCTTCTTCACGAAATGGGCCAGAGTGCTTTCACGCAAAGGCGACATCATACGGGTCGGCTATTACCGGGAAGACATTGATTGGACTGCCTTCTACCAGAACGAGAATCCCCCAATCCGCCCGTATAAAATCAGAAGCTACAACCTGAGCGCGCTGCTGAGAAGGCCCGTCATCTACAACAAACGTGACCGGCCTTTTTAGCGGCGTCTCAAAATTCAAGCAACGCATTGACTCAACCCCTTTGCGTCTTGGCGTCTTGGCGTGAGTGGTTTTGGTTTTATCTCGCTGGAGGCGCTAAGACGCAAAGGGGTTGAGCTTTGTTTTTGAAACGCACCCTTAGTCTGACCGGGCGGCTTGTCGCGCGTTTCCCGTCTCAATTACAATGCCGCCCTGAGCCAATTGTTCTCTGTCCTTTGCAATGAAGCCTCTGTTGTTAACTGTGCTGGCGGCTTACGTGGTCGCGGCGATTCATTCGGTCCTGGCGTTCGTCAACAAGCGGCGCACGCTGGAGCGCATCACGCTGGGCTCGCTCGCCTTCGGCTTCGTCCTGCACACCGTCTCGCTGGTAACAGACTGGATGGAGGACGGGCACTACCCGCTCTTCGGCCTGCGCGAGACGATGTCGTTTCTGGCCTGGACGCTGGTCGCGACCTACGGGCTGGTCATCTACCGCTACCGCACGCAGGCGCTCGGAACTTTCACGCTGCCGCTCGTCGCCATCCTGACCTTCATCGCCATCATCACTCGCGACACCTCCGCGGCCGCCGCGTCCACGACCGTGACGGACGCCAACGCCGCTTGGCTCTTCCCGGTTCACACGACGCTCTGGATTTTCGCCTACGCCTCTTTATTCGTCGTCTTCATCGCGAGCGTCATGTACCTGCTGCAAGAGCGCGAGCTGAAGTTGAAGACTTTCGGTGTCATCTTTCACAGGCTGCCGTCGCTGACGACCGTTAACAACATCGCCACGTCGGCGGTCGGCGTCGGCTGGACGCTTCTGACGCTCGGCATCCTGACCGGGATGATCTGGTCGCAGTCGCGCGACAACCGGCTCTGGCACAACGACCCGAAGGAGATTTTCGCGGCGCTCACGTGGCTGCTTTACTTCGCGCTGGTTCTGTACCGTGCGACAGCGGGGTGGCGCGGGAGCCGCGCGGCGTGGATGGGCGTGGCCGGCTTCGCGCTCGTGCTCTGCACCTTCTTCGGGGCGCGGCTCTTGGGCGGCTATCACATTTTCGGGTAAGATAAGACGCAACCGTTTTCTTAGCGTCTTTGCGCCTTTGCGAGAGAAAACCTAAATCACTCATGCCAAGCCGCAAAGGCGCAAAGCGTATTTTTCAAGGCAAATCCGAGACTGTTTTCTTGTGCGTAATAGGTAGCAGAACAAGCGGCGCGCTTCTGGATTCTGGATTCTGACTCCTGCTCTTATGTCAATCGTTCTCGTCGGACTCAATCACAAGACGGCCCCCGTGGAGGTGCGCGAGCGCCTGGCCTTCACGGACGAGGCATGCGCAGAGGGCTTGCGCGCGCTCGTTGACGGGCGGGTTGTGAGCGAGGGGCTGATCGTCTCGACCTGTAACCGCGTCGAGGTGCTGGCCGCGACCGCAGGAGAACGCCTCCGCGAAGGCAAGGAGCGCATCAAGGATTTCCTGAGCCGTTCGCGCGCCGTCTCGCACGAAGATTTCAGCGGCCATCTCTACAGCCACGAGGACGACGCAGCCGTGCGCCACGTCTTCCGCGTCGCCTCGTCGCTCGATTCGATGGTCGTCGGCGAACCGCAGGTTTTGGGCCAGGTGCGCCGCGCCTATTCCGTCGCGGTGGAGGCCGGCACGGCCGGGCGCGTCCTGAATCGCCTCGTCCACCAGGCTTTCCGCGTCGCCAAGCGCGTCCGCACAGAGACCGGCATCGCCGCCTCCGCCGTCTCCATCAGCTATACGGCGGTGGAATTGGGCCGGAAAATTTTCGGGAGCCTCAAAGGCTGCACGGTCCTCGTCGTCGGCGCTGGCGAGATGGCCGAACTCTCCGCCAGGCACCTTGTCAGCGCGGGCGTCTCGCGCGTCCTCGTCACTAATCGGACCGCAACATCTGCGCGGCAGCTCGCCGCGAAGTTTGGCGGCGAGGCGGTTGATTTTGCGCGCCTCGCGTCTCACCTGGCCGAAGCGGACATAGTTATCTGCTCGACGGGCGCGGGCGAATACATCATCACGCCGAAGGTCGCGCGCGAGGCGCTGGAAATCCGGCGCAGCCGCCCCGCGTTCTTCATAGACATCTCCGTCCCGCGCAACATAGACCCGGCGGTGGGCCGCATCCCCAACCTCTTCATCTTCGACATAGATGACCTGGAATCCGTCATCGCCTCGAACATACGCGAGCGCGAGCGCGAGGCCGAACGCGCCGAGTTGATAGTCGAGTCCGAGGTGATGCAGTTTCAGCAGTCGCTCCGTACGCTCGACATCGGGCCGACGCTCGGCGCGCTCCGCGAGAAACTTCAGGAGATAGCCCGCGCTGAGATGGCACGACAGCGACAGCGTTTGGGCGAACTGACGCCCGAGCAGGAGCGAGCCGTCGAGAGCCTGCTGATGGCGACCGTCAACAAGATTTCCCACCCAATCATCTACCGCCTCAAGAGCTACTACGACACGGGCGAGTCAGACGACGTGCAAGCCTGGCGCGACATCTTCGGCCTCGACGAAGGAGAGCAGTAACACGTCGCATGGCTCACAGCACTTCTCCCGCAGAGGAACAAACAGCAGACCGGCCTCTCGCGGGCCGCACCGTCGTCACGACGCGGGCGCGGGCGCAGAGCGCGGAGTTCGTCTCGGAGCTTGAGCGTCTGGGAGCGCGCGTCGTTCCCTGCCCGACGATAGAAATCGTTGAACCCGAGAGCTACGCGCTTATGGACGAGGCCATCGAAAATCTATACGGCTACGACTGGCTCATCTTCACGAGCGTGAACGGCGTTGAATACTTCCTGCGGCGGCTCGAAAAATTGGGCCA
>DATFCB010000558.1:0-2363 GCA_035253525.1 Pyrinomonadaceae bacterium
AGCGCTTGCCAAAGCGTTCAAAGGTTTAAATAACTCATCCCTGGCATTTGAACACGCGCAGAGGGCCAAAAGAATGGCCTTCCTCGACGGCCCGCCCAATTACGCTTTGTTGCTCGAAGAGGCGGAAGCATTATTAAACAATTAGACTGGCGAATTCGGGGCGCTCGTTCTTCACGCGGCTGGCGCTGTCGCATCAATGAGGTGAGCAAGGAGGGTCGTGCCGCTTAAAAGTTGCCTTCATACCGTGTGACCCTGAAGCAAGACCCCCGGCTCAGTTATCCAGCTTCAGCCCGCGCGTACGACTCTTATTTCTACGGCTTGCCTGTCGAAACTTCTTCACCTGTGCCAGTAGTTCTTGATCTTCTGCGCGAGGAGGGGGAAGGGGACGTACTCGGCCTGGCGGCCGGCGCGGCGCAACTCTTCGACCATGCGCATGGCACCGTCGGCGTTACGTGTGTGGACGAGGATGGTCGAGGCGCGTTGTAACTCGGGGCGCGAGGCGAGCCAGAGCGCGATGGCGTAGCCGGTGCGCTCGTCGTCGGGCGTTTCGGAATGATAGTGCTCCGGCAGTAGGTCGTGATCCAGGAAGATCGCGTCGTAGAGGTTCGCGCTGAGGTACTCGCGCGCGCCGGCGACATCGTCGGCGATGTCGAGGCGGTCGCCCTCGAAGCGCTTGGCGAACCAGGTGTGCCGGCGCGAATCGTCGTCCAGTAGGAAGACGCGAATCGGGGTGCGCCTGGCGTGTATGTTGTCGAGTCCGAGCTTGCTTAAGACTCCTCTCAGGATGCCCATCTGTCTCTTTAACCCAGACCTTCCGAAAGTGTGAACTTCCAACGCGGCCTGCTATGATTGCAGAATCGTTACTCCGGGATGCCTCATTATCGTAAATCGTGAATCGTAAATCGTAAATAGGAAGAGCGGTCTTTCTTTCACGATTTGCCATTCACGATTCACGGTTTTATCAAGAGTGTGCTAAAAATTTCAGCGGCCCGGCGGGCGAGCGTTACTGATGAAGCAGATTCTACAGAACAATAAGACTGGCCGGATGGCGGTCGCGGACGTTCCCGCGCCAATCGCGCAGCGCGGGCGCGTGCTGGTCCGCGCCGCCGCGTCTCTCATCAGCGCCGGCACAGAAAAGATGGCCGTTGACGAGGGCAAGAAGAGCCTGCTCGAACGGGCCAGGGAGCGCCCGGAGCTTGTCCGGCAAGTCATCGAGAAGGCCAAAAACGAGGGCGTCATCAAGACCATCAACGCCGTCCGCTCGAAGCTGGGCTCTTCGACGGCGCTCGGCTACAGCGCAGCGGGGCTGGTCCTGGACGTGGGCGAGGACGTGAGGGAATTCCGCGCGGGCGAGCGCGTGGCGTGCGCCGGTGCGGGCTACGCCTCACACGCGGAGGTACTCTCGGTCCCTAAAAATCTTTGCGTTCGCCTGCCCGACGAGGTCAGCTTCGAGGCGGGGGCGTTCGGGACGTTGGGCGCGATTGCCTTACAAGGGGTGCGCCTGGCAGGGCCCACGCTGGGCGAGGCGGTGGTCGTCATCGGCCTCGGACTTTTGGGCCAGATCACAGTCCAACTCCTGAAGGCGAACGGCTGCCGCGTCTTCGGCGTTGACCTGGACCCAGCGAAAGTCGAGTTGGCGCGAGAATTGGGCGCGGACGCCGCCGCGGTGAGCGATGACGAAGTGAAGCGGGCCGTCGCGGAGTGGTCGCGCGGGCGCGGCGCGGACGCCGTGCTGATTACAGCGGCTACGCCCTCGAACCAGCCGGTCGAGTTGGCGGGCGAGATTTCGCGCGTGAAGGGGCGCGTGGTCGCCGTCGGCATGGTCGGCATGGACGTGCCGCGTAACCTCTATTTCAAACGCGAGCTTTCGTTGACGGTCTCCATGTCGTACGGGCCTGGGCGCTACGACCCGGAGTACGAGGAGCGCGGCCACGATTACCCGTTCGCGTACGTGCGCTGGACTGAGAACCGCAACATAGAAGCTTTTCTGGACCTGGTGGCTGCGGGCCGTGTCAACGTCGAGCGCCTCATTACGCACCGCTTCTCAATCGAAGAGGGTGAGCGCGCCTATCAGCTAATCGGCGGCGAGACGAAAGAGTCTTATCTGGGAATCGTGCTTCAGTACGACACGGAGCGTGAGCTTGAGCAGCGCATAGAAGTTAAGAGTAGTGTCAAGGCAAGCACTGCCGCGAGGGCGAGCGCCGTCCGCGTCGGGATGATCGGCGCGGGCGTGTACGCTCAAGCGATGCTTTTGCCGAACTTCAAATCTGCGGGCGCAAACTTTCGGGCGATAGCAACGGCGGGCGGAGTCACGGCGCGCGACCTCGCGGAAAAGTACGGCTTCGACTACTGCGCTTCCGATT
>DATFCB010000559.1:0-3618 GCA_035253525.1 Pyrinomonadaceae bacterium
ATGAATGAGACGGGAACGAGCGGCAAGGTCACGGCGCGGGAGAAACTTCTGGCGCGCATCTTCGAGTGGGTGCCCTGGCTGGCCTTCTTTCTGGTCGCGCTGCCTGTCCCGCTCTACTTCCTGCTGAAATACTTTTCATCCTCGCAGGAGGCCGCGCTCAACATCCTGTTGGCCCTGACCTCGCTCGCCGTCGGCTCTGTCGTCGGCTTCGCCGTGACGCTCTTCCTGCTCTACTACCGCCGCCAGTGGGCACAGAAGGTGCGAGACCGTGTGGCCGCCGACGGCGTGACGGCGGAGGAATTGCCGTGGTTCACGTCGGAACTGACGCCGCAGGAGCGCCAGGCGCTCAAGGAGATAGAGAGTAAAAACCCCATGCTCGCGGACGCCTACCGCGAGACGCTGGCCTCGCGCATCACCGCGACGCGCGTCGTGGCGAACGCCAAGCGCGAGTTGCTACTGGTTGAGCGCCGGTTGAACCGCACGGACTACATACAGGGCGCGGACACGACTTCCCTGCGCGAAGAGTTGCGCGGCGACCGCGAACGGCTTGAGCAGATCAAGCTCGAAGGCTCCGAGCGCCGCGCCGAGGCCGAGACGCGTTTGCAGACGATAGAGGCTGCGGCGAGCCGTGGCGCGACCTGGGACGAAACCAACATAGCGCTGCACCGCCTCAGCGCCACGCGCGAAAACATCCCGCTCGCGCTCGAAGCCGCACGCCTCGAACAGCAGGCTCGCGAAGAGACCGACCGACAATTAAAAGAGACGCAAACCGGACAGCTCAAGGCGAAGGGCGAGAGTTAGAACACACAAGCCACCCACCATCTCAACTCCTTAGCGCCTTTGCGCCTCCAGCGTGAAAAATCTAAATCACTCACGCTGGAGGCGCAAAGGCGCAAAGCTTTTCACGCTTCGTCCGCCGCCTCATCTTTGTCTATCCCAATTTTTCTATAAACCCCTTCCGCAATTCGCTCGGCGTGGCCTTCGCGGACGAGAGCGCGGTTGCCGAGTCCCGCGTCTGGGCGCGAGAGCCCCGTGACTTTCGCCAGTTCCCCGCGCACGGTCAGTCCCGCGCCATCGAGAAAGGCGCGCGCGACCTCGCGCAGGGCGTCTTCGCGCTTGACCTTCGCGGATAGCTCCTCTGTGAAGCGACCTTCAGCGAGCGTCCAGATGTAAGTGAACCAGGGATCGTAGACCACCTCGCCCGGAATGACCTTCATCGCCCGCTGCAACTCGTCCATCGCACGCGTGAACCTGGCGCGCTCCCTGACGCCCGACGCCTCGCGCAGATCGCTCGTCGCCATCTCCCACTCGCGCCTGAGAATTTTTAAGACGGCGCGCGCGTCCGTTGAGAGCATTTCATTCTCCCTGCGACGCGCCACGCCCCACAGCGCGTTGAAGTGCGGGACGAGTCGCGGCGCGATGAAGGTCGCGCGCCCTTTGGCGAGTTTCGCGTAGTAGACGCGCCCGCGCCGCATCACCTCGTCCTTGATCGTCCAGGCCAGGCTGGCCTCCGGGTCCTTCTGCACGTTGCGCGGCATGTAGGCGTCGCGCCTGCCGCAGACGGCGACGTAAAGCGACGGCCCAGCCCGCCGCGCGTCCGTCAGCGCCGCGCAGAAGCCCACGGCCTCCACGAATTTTTCGGCCCCGCCCGCGTCCTCCACGCGCAGCTCAGGCTCGCGCCGCCACGCGCGGTCGCGAAAGGCTTCGACCTCTTCCGTAAGCTGATTGACTGCGCTCAACACTCTCTCACCTTTCTCTGACCGATCTCTCAGCTTGAATGACCGAACTCTCAAACTGACCGAGGCGGGGCGTCAGCCCGCCAACCCTTCAAACTTAAGATCAGGCCAAAACCTGAGTATTTTGCCGATTTTCACGAAAGCGTGTCCCGTGGCACGCATGCTGCACTAGGGGCCGCAGGCTGCGACTGTGTTTCGCCGCAACCCCGCCCCGGCAAGTTGGAAATTATACGAGGATGACCGATTCGATGAAACAAGCTCCCCACTCCCCCATCGCCGCCTGGCTCACGATCTTTTCCCTGCTCGTCACGCTGACGGGCGGGATCATGGTCGGCGATAAAGCCCAGGCGCAGCCCCTCGCCCAGAGCAAGGTGTCTGCCTCGCGGCACGACAAAGTCTCCTCGGACTTGCGCGAGAAGGTCAAGGGTGCGAAAGGCAGCGAGCGCGTCAACGTCATCATAGAGCCCGCGGCCGGCGCGTGGAGCGACTCCCTCAACTACACCGTCGCCGGCAACGGCGGCAAAGTCTCAAAGAGTTTCAAGAATTTCAAGTCCCGCTCGGTCAGCCTTACCCCCGCAGCAGTCGAAGCCCTAGCCAACAACCCGGAAGTCGCTTACGTCTCCCTCGACCGCGAAGTTAAAGTGCTGGGTCACGTCTCGCTCACCACTGGCGCGGACGCGGCGCGCAACCTCGGCGGCTCGACCGCCTACGACGGCACGGGCATCGGCATCGCCGTGATGGACTCCGGCATCTACACCAGCCACATCTCCTTCGAGAACGCCAACAAGAAGCTGCGCGTCACCGTGGGCGTTGATTTCACGGGCGAGAAACGGACCGACGACCCTTACGGGCATGGCTCGCACGTGGCCGGGATTCTTTCCGGTAACGACAGCGTGGCGCAGGGCGCTTACGTGGGCGTCGCCCCGAACGCCAACATCATCAATCTGCGCGTGCTCAACTCGCAGGGCAGAGGCACCGTCTCCTCCCTGCTCGCCGCGCTCGACTGGGTGATGTCGAACCGCACGACCTACAACATTCGCGTCCTTAACATGAGCCTGGGAACAGCGGCCGTCACCTCCTACAAAAACGACCCGCTGTGCAAGGCCGTGCGTCGCCTGGTGGACGCGGGCGTCGTCGTCGTCGCCGCCGCCGGCAACGAGGGCAAGGATGGCAACGGCGAGAAAATCTACGGGCAGATTCACAGCCCCGGCAACGAGCCTTCCGTTATCACGGTCGGCGCTTCCAACAGTTACGGGACCGATACGCGCAGCGATGACTCGGTCACGACCTACAGCTCGCGCGGGCCGACCCGCAGCTTCTGGACTGATGACAGCGGGCTCAGGCACTACGACAACCTGATTAAGCCCGACGTGGTCGCGCCCGGCAACCGCATCATCAGCACGCAGGCAATCAACAACTATCTCGTCACCAACAACCCGACTCTCGACGCCAACGTCAGCAACTCCGGTACCCGCGAAGAGATGTTCCTGAGCGGCACTTCGATGGCGACGCCCGTCGTCTCCGGCGCGGCCGCGCTGCTCCTACAGGCCAACCCGAAGCTGACGCCGAACATGGTCAAGATGATCCTCATGTACACGGCGCAGCAGATCAAAGGCGCGAACACCTTCGAGCAGGGCGCCGGCCAGCTCAACATCGAGGGCGCGGTGCGCCTCGCCAAGCTCGTCCGCACGGACATGTCCGCCTCGACGAAGCAGGGCGACCAGCTTTTGAAGAACAGCTCGCTGCCCGACCCGAAGACGACCATCGCGGGCTTCCAGTTCCCCTGGGCGCAGGGCGTCCTGCTCAAACAGAACTACGCGACGGGCACGAACCTCATCGCCAGATACCAGACGGTCTACGGGGTGGGCTACGTCCTCGGCGA
>DATFCB010000560.1:0-2434 GCA_035253525.1 Pyrinomonadaceae bacterium
GACGCCGCGCGACTTGATACCGCGCGAGCACGTCGGCGCGCTCAGCACGCTGCGTTACGCCTGGGACTCGAACATCGAAATCCTGCGCCTGACGGGCAAGGCGCTGGGCCAGTTCTTCAGCGGCGAGCGCTCCGCGCGGAACACGCTTTCGGGGCCGCTGGGGATTTACGACGCGGCCGCGGCTTCGGTCAACGAGGCGGGCTGGGGGGGCATCTTCAATATGCTCGGCTTCCTGAGCCTGAGCCTCGGCATCTTCAACTTGCTGCCCATCCCCGTGCTCGACGGCGGCGCGATCTTCCTGCTCCTGGTCGAGGCGGTCATGGCGCTCGGCGGCTGGAAGCTCTCGATGCGCGTGCGCGAGCGCATACAGCAGGTCGGCTTCGTCATGCTGCTGCTGCTGATGGGCTTCGTCATCACCAATGATCTCTTGAAGAAGGTCTCGCGCGCGCCGGAGGAGACGAAGCCCCCGGCGGCGACGCAGCCACAGAAATAAGGTTTTCAAGTTTCAGGTTTCAGGGTTCAAGTTAAAGACAGCGAACCTGAAACCTGGAACCTGAAACCTGAAACCCGTATGAGAAAATCGAGAGCGGTAAAAATTAAGGACTTACAAATCGGCGGGGGCGCTCCCGTCGTCGTCCAGTCCATGACGAAGACGGACACGGTGGACGTTGGGGCGACTGTGGCGCAGATAGAGGAGATGATGCGCGCCGGGTGCGAGGTCGTGCGCGTGGCCGTCCCAGACAAGGACGCGGGCCTGGCCCTCAAAGAGATCAGGAAGCGCGTGCCCGACGTTCCGCTCGTCGCCGACATACACTTCCACTACAAGCTGGCGTTGATGGCGCTCGACGCGGGCGTGGACAAGCTGAGACTCAACCCTGGCAACATCGGCGCGCACGAGCGCGTGCGCGAGGTCGTGCGCGCGGCCCAGTCGCAAAATGTGCCAATCCGCATCGGCGTCAACGGCGGCTCGCTCGAAAAAGACTTACTGAAAAAGTACGGCACGGCCACGCCCGAGGCGATGGTCGAGTCCGCGCTGCGCCACATACAGATTCTCGAAGACCTGGACTTCACGGACATCATCATCTCGCTCAAGGCGTCGGACGTGCACCGCACGGTCGCGGCCTACCGCCTGCTCGCCGCGCAGGTTGATTACCCCTTGCACCTCGGCGTGACCGAAGCCGGCACGGCCTTCGGCGGCACGATCAAGTCGTCAATCGGCCTCGGCATCCTCCTGCACGAAGGCATAGGCGACACGATTCGCGTCTCTCTGGCCGCTGAGCCGCAGGAGGAGGTGCGCGTCGCGTGGGAGATTCTGAAGTCGCTGGAACTGAGAAAGCGCGGCGTGACGGTCGTCGCCTGCCCGACTTGCGGGCGGCTCGACATAGACAACTTCGTCGGCATCGTCACGGAGATCGAGCGCCGACTGGCACACGTCGAAGAGCCCCTGCATCTCTCCATCATGGGCTGCGCCGTCAACGGGCCGGGCGAGGCGCACGACTCAGACCTCGGCGTCACCTTCGGGCGCAACGTCGGCATGATCTACAAGAACGGCGTGCCGATGCGCAAGGTCGCGGGCGCGGACATCGTCGAAGCCTTCGTGCGCGAGACGGAGAAGCTGCTCGAAGAGGGAAGTTATAAAGAGAAGGCCGAGCCGGAACTCGTCACGATTAAATAAACGCGACGTTTGAACCCTAAAAGTGTTCTACATAACAGCCGGGGGCGGTGCACTATCGCATTTGCCCCCGGCTATTATGTTCATCCCCGACGAGGATGTGAAAAGCTGCTTCGTCGCGCCTTTAGCTCTCCGCGCCGGGTGAAGTCTGATTCCCGTCCAGGTATTTAATCAAGATCACTTCGTTGTGCTTCTCGTTGTAGATCATCTCGTCCACGAGGTCGCGGGCGATGAGGATGCCGAAGCCGCCGGGGCGCAGGCCCTCTTCCTCGCGGACGCGGGCGTGTGCGAGCGGGTCGCCCTCCGGGTTGAGGAAGGCCGCAATCGCGCCGTCGTCGCGGTAGAGCGATTCGATGCTGAAACCCTCGCCGGGGTCTTTGATGCGGTAGAGGATGATGCGGGGCGAGCGCAGGTAGCCGACTTCAACAAACTGATTGGGGTCGTTCTTGCCGCCGTGCTCTATGGCGTTGCGGAGCATCTCGCGGAAGGCGTAGGTGACTGTCTCGCGCGTCAGCGGCGGGAGGTCCGTCTTCAGTTGCGACATCAGGCGCTCCAAAGGCTCTATGGCCGCCCGGTCGCAGGGGACACGCAACTCTATCCATTCGGGGCGCGCCGAGAGGACTTCGATCTGTATGTCGCGCGGGGCCAGCTCGAAGGCCGTCTTGACCGACGAGAGGAGCTGTGAGATGTCGAAGGGCTTGGTGAGGAAGTCGGACGCCTGGTCGCGCAGGGCGCTGACGGCCGCCTCCGGGGTGGTCAGGG
>DATFCB010000561.1:0-7023 GCA_035253525.1 Pyrinomonadaceae bacterium
TCCAGCGCGGAGAAAGGCTCGTCCAAAAGCAGCGTGTCCGTGTCGCCCGCGAGCGCGCGGGCCAATTCCACACGCTGGCGCATCCCGCCCGAAAGCTGGTGCGGGTAAGAGTCCTCGAAGCCTTCGAGCCCTATCAGCGACAGCATCTCTTTCAACTCGCGCGCGCGCGCCGCCTCGTCCCGCACGTGGCGCAAGCCCATCCCAATGTTTTCGGCCACCGTGCGCCAGGGGAACAGTCCGTCCTGCTGGTAGACCATGCGCACGCGGCCACTGCTCCTGACGCGCCCCTTGTCCGGCTTGTCGAAGCCCGCCAGCAAGTTGAGCAGCGTCGTCTTGCCGCAGCCGGACGGGCCGACGATGGCGACGAATTCACCCAGGTTGATGTCGAGCGTGAAGTCCTTCAGGACTTCCACACCGCCGAACGAGCGTGAGACAGACTCTAAGCTGAGCGGTTTATCTCTCATACCCCCAACGTATGCTCGGAATTTTTGTCAACTGCAAAAGCAGGCGGTCAATCACCACGCCTATCAGGCCGATGACGATCATGTTGACGACCAGTAGGTCTACGCGCAGCCCGTTGCGCGAGTCCCAGATGGCGAAGCCCAGGCCGTCCTGGCCCGCGATCATCTCGGCCGCGACGACGACGACCCATGCAAGCCCGGCCGTGATGCGCAGGGCCGTGATGACCTGCGGCACGATTGCCGGAAGCGTGACGTTCGTCAAAAGCTCCGCGCCGCGGTAGCCGTAGTTCTGTGCGACGCGGAAAAAGACTGCCGGGATGCTCGCCACAGCCGCAATCGTCGCCAGCACGAGCGGGAAGAAAGAGGCCATGAAGATAAGGAAGATGGCCGGCTTGTCGCCTATGCCGAACCAGAGAATGGCGAAGGGAATCCAGGCCAGCGGCGACAGGCTGCGGAAGAAATTGACCGTTGGCAAAAACGCCACGCGCGCACGCGCACGATGCCCCAGCATCAGCCCCATAGGGATGCCGAGCGCCACGGCCAGCGCGAACCCCGTCGTCACGCGGAAGAGCGATGCGATGAGGTCGTCAAACAGCCGCCCCGCCTTGAACTCTTCGACGAACCCATATGCTACCGACTGCGGCGACGGGAACGCGGACTCCGGGTAGACCTGAAGCTGCGCCAACAGCGCCCACAGCGCGACGAGCAGAATGAGGACGATGAAAGGAAGAATCCTGCGAGTATTAGAGGGTAATTTCTCTTCCTTCATTCAGCTTTTAAACTTCTGATTCAAAACTCAATCCACCGATTGACTCAACCCCTTAGCGCCTTTGCGTCTTGGCGTGAGTGGTTTTGGTTTTTCACGCTTGAGGCGCAAAGCCGCAAAGAGCGGCTCGCTTCTGACAATCTTCTCGGTATGTTATAACATGAAGCTGTTAAGTAAGAAGAGAGACAGTGCGCGGCTCGTTCCGCAAGCGCGCCGTCGAACACATCCCGAAAGTAAACTCTGTTAATGCTCGTTCGTCCAGCCGCTCGTCGCACCTGTATCTACTACTGCGCCCTCTTCCTGCTCGCGGCCGTCTGCCTCGCGGGCTGCAAGAGCGCGCCGAACCTCCCGGCCAAGGGCAGCAGGGAATACAACGACACGGTTCGCGCCTTTTACGTCGGCCTGGCAGCGCTTCAGGTCGGCGATGACGTGCGCGCTGAGAGCGAGTTGACGAAGGCCACGCAGCTCGCGCCGGACGAGCCCGCCTCGTGGGCCAATCTGGGACTGCTCAGCCTGCGCCAGCGCAACCTCGACGCGGCGGGCGAGCGTCTCGAAAAAGCGCGTCAGCTTGCGCCCGACAACTCAAAGCTGCACGTCCTCGTCGCCATCCTCGAAAGCAACCGTGGGAAATTAACCGAAGCGGCCACAGCCCTGCGCAAAGCCATCGAGCTTGACCCGAAGAACCTGCGCGCGCTCTACATGCTCGCCGAAGAGACGGAGCGGCAGAACGACGAAGCGAGCGCAACCGAGGCGCAAAAGTTATTCTCCAAAATCCTTGAGCTACAGCCCGACAACCTCGCCGTCCAGCTCGAAGTGACGCGCCTCGCCGCCAAGCGCAACGACGCGGAGACGCTGAAGAGCACGGTCGCGCGTCTCAACGAACGCGCCGCCGCGTGGCCCCCGGAAGTCCAACAGCAGTTCAAGACATTACAGGACGCGGCCGCGGGCGGAGACACGCGCGCCGCAGCCACGCGCGTCGCCTTCCTCCGAAACGTCCTCGTTCGCGTCGCCGAATACCGCACGAGCCTTTCTTCCGTCAAGATGCAGCCCGGCGAAGACGCAGAGCCTTTCACGCAGTTCCTGCTTCTCGAAAACCCTGTCTTCCAACCCGCTCCGCCCGACGAAGCCCTCACCTTCAACGCCGAGCCCGTTGCCGAATTTCAAAACGGCAAGTGGGACTGGGTCGGCGCAATCTCTCTCGACGGCGAAGGAGAGCCGACTATCGTCGCCGCCAACGGGCGCGAGTTGAAGACGGCTTCGGGCGCGACGCTTCCCTTTCCCGGCGGCCCGCAGTCCAAGTCTCCTGCACAGCACGGTGTTCTCGCCGTGGATTTCAACTACGACTTCAAGACTGACCTGGTCCTCGTGGGCGCAGGCGGCGTGCGATTTTTCAGACAGGACGCCCCGGACAAATTTTCTGACGTGACCGCGCCAGCCAAGGTGTCTCCCGCTTTGACCAACGCGGCCTACACGGGCGCGTGGGCGGCTGATACGGAGGCCGACGGCGACATGGACATCGTCCTCGGCGCTCAAGGCGACACACTTGTACTCAGAAACAACGGCGACGGCACGTTCCAGGAGATACGACCGTTCACTGGTTCGGCAGGCTTGAATGATTTTATCTGGGCCGACGTTGACGCGGACGGCGACGCAGACGCGGCAGCGCTCGACTCGCGCGGCCTTCAAGTTTACGAGAACGAGCGCGGCGGTCAGTTTCGCGCACGCTCGATGCCTCCCGAAGTGGGCAAGGTCAACGCCGTCGGCGTCGCGGATATTAATAATGACGGGACGCTGGATTTGATCCTGCTGCCATCTAGCGGGAAACTTTTGCGACTGTCGGACAGGGCTGAAGGCCAGAATTGGGACTTAGCGGAAATCCAGCGCGGTTCCGGCCCCACCCCCGCTGATAATTTGGCCCTGTTTGAGGGAGGGCAGGTATTTTCCGCAGACCTCGACAACAACGGCAGTCTCGATTTGATGACGCCTTTAACGGCGAAGCTGAGTCCGGTATCTCTTAGCGCTCAAAATGGCAGTTTCAAATTGCTGGACCCGGCAATAGATGCTCGCATCTTTTCCGTCGCAGACCTGACTGGCGACGGCCGCCCGGATTTGCTCGGCCTCAACGCCGAAGGCCAACCCGTTCGCCTCGTCAACCGAGGCTCGAAGAATTATCACTGGCAGAAGGTGCGCCCGCGCGCCAAGCAGGCCGTCGGCGACCAGCGCATCAACTCGTTCGGCGTCGGCGGCGAGATGGAGGTTCGCTCCGGCTTGCTCGTGCAGAAGCAGCTCATCACCGGGCCGCTCGTACACTTCGGTTTGGGCGAACAGACGAACGCAGATGTCATACGCATCGTCTGGCCGAACGGCTCCGTCCGCGCCGAGTTCGATATAAAATCCGACCAGACAATCACGGCCGAGCAACGTTTGAAAGGCTCGTGCCCGTTCCTCTTCGCCTTCAACGGCAAGGAAATGAAGTTCGTCAAAGACGCTGTGCCGTGGAGTTCGGCGATTGGTCTTCGCATCAACACGCTCGGCACGGCGAGCGTCGAGGCGACCGAAGAATGGTACAAAATCCGCGGCGACCAGATCAGTCCGCGCGACGGCTTCTACGACCTGCGCATCACGGGCGAGTTGTGGGAGACGTACTATTACGACCAGCTCTCCCTGGTAGTCGTTGACCACCCCATTGGTACGGACATCTTCGTGGACGAGCGTTTCGTCATCCCTCCCGCGAAACTCGCCGTCACGACCGTCTCCACGCCCCGAAAGATCGCGCAAGCTCTGGACGACAACGGGCAGGACGTGACGGCGGTCGTCAGCGAGTTGGACGAAAAATATCTGGACACGTTCGGGCGCGGCCAATACCAGGGCATCACGCGCGACCACTATGTAGAGATTGATCTCGGCGCGGACGCGCCCACGAGCGGCCCGCTCTATCTCATCGCTCAGGGCTGGATGCACCCGACCGATTCGTCCATTAACGTCGCCGTCAGCCAGGGACAGAACTACAGGGCCGCGCCCTTGAGTCTGGAAGTGCCGGACGGGCGCGGCGGCTGGGTGGTCGCCAACCCGAACATGGGCTTCCCGGCCGGCCGCAACAAGATTTGTCTCTTCGATTTGACGAACGCTTTTCGGCCCAACACGCCGCGCCGCCTGCGCCTGCGCACCAATCTGGAAATCTACTGGGACAAGCTCGAATGGGCCGCCGGGCAGCCCGACGCTCAACTAAAGACTACGCGCCTGGACCCGTTCGCGGCCGACCTGCGTTACCGCGGTTACTCCGTCATCAATCAGCCCGACGCGTCTTCGCCGCAGATACCGGACTACAACCGCATCGCTTCGTCGAAGCAAATCTGGCGCGACCTCATCGGCTACTACACGCGCTTCGGCGACGTGCGCGAGTTGTTGTTAAAGGCGGACGACCGCTATGTGATTATGAACGCGGGCGACGAGATGACGTTCCGCTTCAGGGAGCAGCCGCAGCCTCCCGCCGGGTGGGTGCGCGACTATCTCATCGTCGGCGACGGTTGGATTAAGGACGGCGATTTGAACTCGACGTTCTCCAAAACGGTTCTTCCCTTGCCTTACCACGCCGTGCGGGAATACACTACGCCTCCTGGCAGGCTTGAGGATGAAGAGGTCTATCGAAAGCATCCCGAAGACTGGCAGACATACCACACGCGTTACGTCACGCCAGAGGTTTTCCAGAACGCATTGAGGCCCCGTAAACAGAGATGATGCGCCGCAGTAGTATTGCCCGAATTTTGCTCGTCCTCTTCTTCGCCGCGCTCCTGGCGACGCCGCTCGTCATCAAGTGGCTCTCGAACAGGAAAGACGCGGCCTCAGACAAACAGGCCGCGCTCTCGCGCTACGGGTTTAGTCTCGAAGAAGTAGCTAAAACTTCCGGCATAGATTTCACGCACCAGGCTCCCAAGCTCGACGCCAAACTCGACCACATCATGCCGCAGGTCGCCTCAATGGGCGCGGCCGTCTCCATCGTTGACTTCGACCGCGACGGCTGGCAAGACCTCTACGTCACCAACAGCGGCGAAGGCTCCAAAAACTGTCTCTACCGCAACCTGAGCGACGGCAAGTTCAAAGACGTGGCCGCCGAAGTGGGCCTCGCGGACGTGAACCAGCCGAGCACGGGCGTCTCTATGGGCGCGGTCTGGGGCGACTACGACAACGACGGCTTTGAAGACCTTTTCCTTTACAAGTGGGGACGGCCCGAGCTTTTTCACAACGACGCGGGCCGCACGTTTACGCGCGTGACCGACGGCGCTGGCTTGCCGAGTTGGGTCAACGCCAACACGGCCATCTGGTTTGACTACGACCGCGACGGGCGACTGGACATTTTTTTAGGCGGCTACTACCCGGAGTCCGTTGACCTCTGGCACCTGACGACGACGCTCATGATGCCCGAAAGTTTCGAGTACGCGCGAAACGGCGGGCGCAAGTACCTCTTTCACAATCTGGGCGAGGGACGCTTCGAGGAGGTCAGCGAACAAGTCGGCATCAACACGCGCCGCTGGGCGCTCGCCGCCTCGGCGGCTGACCTGCGCGGCACAGGCTACCCAGACCTTTTCATCGCCAACGACTACGGCGTCGCAGAGCTTTTCATCAACCGTGACGGGAAAAGATTCGAGGACGTGGGCGAGCGCACGGGCGTCGGCCACGCGCCCAAGAGCGGGATGAACGCGGCGTTCGGCGACGTGCTCAACCAGGGCAGGTTCAGCATCTACGTGTCGAACATTTCCGAGGAGGGCGTGCTGCTTCAGGGCAACAACCTCTGGGTCCCGCGCGAGGGGACCGAGGGCGACTCGCTCGTCTACGACAACCTGGCCCGCGACATGGGCGTGGAATTGGGCGGCTGGAGTTTCGGGGCGCAGTTCGGCGACCTGAACAACGACGGGACGCTCGACCTTTATCTCGTGAACGGCTACGTTTCCGGCGAGAAGGGGTCCAACTACTGGTACGACTTCTCGAAAATCTCCGGCGGCAACAGCGCCATCATCGCCGACGCAGCCCACTGGCCGCCGATGCACGGCCGCAGTCTCTCCGGCTACCAGCAGAAGCGTGTCTGGATTAACGACGGGGCGGGCCGCTTCACGGAAGTGGCACAGGTCGTCGGCGCGAACGACACGCTGGACGGGCGCTCGGTCGTCAACGCGGACCTCTGGAATCGCGGCGCGCTCGACGTGGTGGTCGCCAACCAGCGCGGGCCGCTCCTCGTCTACAAAAACTCGGTCACGCCTGAGAACAAGTGGATCGAGTTCGAGCTTGAAGGCACCGCGAGCAACCGCAGCGCCATCGGCGCGCAGGTCGTGCTCTACTGGAACGGGCAGCGGCAGGTGCAGGAGGTCTCTGGCGGCAGCGGCTTCTGCGCGCAAAACCAGCGGCGGCTCCATTACGGATTGGGAAAGAACGCGCAGATTGAAAAGGTTGTCATCCGCTGGCCTTCGGGTAAAATACAGGAACTCGCCGCGGTGGAAATCGGCAAACTGAACAAAGTGAAGGAGCCCGCATGAATTCGGAGTTGACTGCTCCCGCCAGCCCGTCACAGTCGCCCGCGGCCGCGCCCGCGAGCCGCCGCCCCGCGTGGCTCAGTTTCGACAACCGCTACTTGCCCCCCGTCTTCATCACTTTCATTCTGCTCGTAGGGCAACTCGTCGGCAGCATTTTAGAGAGCTACGAAAAGACCTTGCTCGCCATAGTCTCCGCGATAGCGGCGGAGATTCTGCTCGGCCGCATCTTCACGGGCAAGTGGCCGCACTTAGCGAGCGCCTACATCACGGG
>DATFCB010000562.1:0-5481 GCA_035253525.1 Pyrinomonadaceae bacterium
CGGTCCACTTCCTGATTAACGACACGCGCGGCTCGTTCGTCAAACCGGCGGCCATCTTCGAGTTCATGTCCAACCTTTTCAAATATCGCTTCAGCCGCCGCAAGAAGCATCTCCCGCCGAAGGACGAGGGCGGCCGAGACCTCAAGCCGTGACCCGCCCGAAGCCGCGCCAACTGTTCTCGTTGTGCCAGCCGATTGTCACCTCCCGCGCGCCTATCTTCTCCCACCACTTCTCAAAGTCCCCGCGCGAGATGTAGTAGGCGGTCGGCGCGACCAGGTGGTCGAAAACAATCGTATGCTGCTCGCGCCAGCCGAAGCCGGAGATGAATTTCATGTATTCATTGTAGAACAGGTGGCGCGCAATCGCTGAGCCGCGCTCCGTCCGGTTGAGCGGGCCGTAGACCAGTTTCGTCGTCGCGTAGAGGGCGGCCGTCGGCAGCTTCGAGAGATGAAGCAGGGCGCGGCGGTTGATGCGCGAAGTAATTCGCTCGCGCAAGGGGTCTACGAAGCGCATGATCCAACCGTTGTTCTCCGCGCCGTAGACCCAGGCCGAGAGGTGGCCGCCCGGTTTGACTTTGGAGGCGAGCGAGCGAAAGCCGCCGAACGGGTCGGGCAAGTGGTGCAGCACGCCGACCGAGAAGGCGTAATCGAAAACGCGCCTGAAGGGCAGGTGATAAATGTCCGCCTGGACGACGTGCGCGTTCGGCAAATCACGGGTTGCGGCAAAAGCTGTCTCGACCGCCGAGCTGAGATCAACCCCTATGTGGTCGCGCGCACCCCATTCGGCCGCGAGCCGCGAGTGGCGACCCTTGCCGCACCCGCCTTCGAGCACGATCTTGCCCTTGAAAAAATCGGGCTTGACGGGCGCAATCCAGCCAAGAAACTGCTCCTCGTATTTTTCATCCCGCTGCGTGAAATGTTGCCACTGCCAGCCGAAGCCATCGGCCGTCGCGGCCTTGTCCTCTTCGACCGCGCTCAAGTCCGCGAAGCGCGGCACGCCGCGCACGATGGGGAAGTGACGCCCGCAGCCGGCGCAGTCAAGATCGCCTTCCAGAATCTCTTGATTATCACTCTTCGCCACAGACAGTAGGCGTATGGTATCCCAGCAAGCGGGGCACGCCAGATATTGAAGCAACCTGTTCTTCATAAGCTCGCGGGCCGTCAGCTTTCGGCCCCCGCCGCCTCCTCTTTAAGTGCGCGCCGCCCGAGTAGCTTTCTTGCCGCCGACGCCAGGCGGCAGAGGCCCACCCCGGCGATGACGGTCAGCAGGCCGTGCATGGGCAGGGCGTAGCGAATCTCCGTGTGCGCGGCCGTCCCAGGCACAAGGTAGTAAAGCACGGCCGTCAAAATCAGCGCCGTCGCGAGAAAGTCCTGGCGCGCGGCCACCCAGACACCGAGGGCCGCGAGCGGCAGGAAGAGATAACGCGCCACGCTCTGCATCATCCCGAGCGCGTTGACGAAAAGGGCCAGCGCGCCGCCCTGCCGCGTTTCCGGCAAAGTCTTCCTGCTCGTCACGTTGATGCCCGCGCTCCCGTAGTAGGGCAGCGGCTCGCCTGCCACTTTGAGCATCCCCCACATGCGTTTCGTCATCACGCCCGCGTACCAGAAGGGGCGCTGCTTGATGAAGGCCAAAGACTCGCGCGTGCGCTCGCGGTCGCGCCGTATGCCGTCGGGCCAGAAGAGCTTGAGCGGCGCTTCGGCCGCAAGCCCCATGCGTGCACGCTCGATGGCGAGCATCTTGTCGTCGCCGTAGACGAAGCCGTGGCTTCGTCCGAGTTCCGTCTCGCCGAGTCCTTCCCACAGGTTGACGCCGACGGTCCCGCCCGTCGGGGTGAAGTCGGGGAAGACCACGTAATTGCGTATGACAATCGGCGAAACGACGAGCACCGCGCCCGTGACGACCGCTGCGCCCAGAGTGGTCCGCTTTCGCCAGCCTGCACGCACAAAAAGAAGGAGCGCAACGGCCCATACGGCCGCCAGATAGAGCGGGTTCACGCGGAACCAGCAGGCCACGCCGAGCGCGAACCCCGCCGAGAGCGCCCAGACGATACTCTGTCTTTTGGCCGCGACCAGGAGCAGCCAGGCGCTCGCCAGCACGAACCACGCCGTCGGCGCGTCCGACGAAGGCCACGCGCCATACATCGCCAGGAGCGGCGAGAGGGCCGCCAGCAGACTGGCCCAGAGCGAAGCGCGCCAGCCGTAAGCGGTCGCCGCAATCCCCGCGATTAAAACGGTGACGAGCAAAGTGTCCAGCACCCACTGCACGCGCTGGACAGCGTACATCGAACGCTCGCCCGTCAGGCCGTAGATGGCGGCCACCCAGAGCGGGAACGCGGGCGGATACTGAACCAGGTCCGTCCGGCTGGCATCGTCAATCCAGAAGGGACGCTCGCGCCCGTCGAGTATGTTGCGCGCACGCTCGTCAAAGACCTTGTAGGAGCCGGGCTGAAACCAAGACGGGTCTTCGAGGTGCGCCCGCATGAACTGCATCGTCAAACCGCGCACCGCGAAGGCGAGAGCGAAGATGAGCAGGAAGAGAAGGGCGCGGCGGCGAGCCGCGGGCGGAATTTTGGCCCAGCGTGCGCGCGCCTTCTGCCAGAGCGCTGAAAGATTACCCGGCCGCAAAACGTCTAGCCCTTCGCCTTTCGCTCCGAGAGGAACCACCCGACAAAGCGTTTGATTCCGTCCTCGATTTTCGTCCGCGGGTCGTAGCCGAGCAGCCGCCGCGCTTTCGTCACGTCCGCAAAAGTCTGCGGCACGTCGCCGGGCTGAAGCGGGTGACGCTCGACGAGAGCGTGGCGGTCAAGCTCTTTTTCCAGCAGCGCGATCAATTCTCTCAGCTCGATGGTCTGCGACTCGCCGAGGTTGAAGACTTCGTAATCGCTCGCGCTGTAATCAATCGAGGCGCGCACGCCCGCGATGATGTCGTCTATGTAAGTGTAGTCGCGCCGCGTCGTCCCGTCGCCGAAGACGGGGATGGGCTTGCCCGCCTCGATGAGCCTGGCGAATTTGTGAATCGCGAGGTCGGGCCTTTGGCGCGCGCCGTAGACCGTGAAGAAGCGCAGGCAGACGCACCGTAATCGGTAGAGGTGCGAGTAAGTGTGGCACAAGAGTTCGCCCGCAGCCTTCGTCACCGCGTACGGCGAGATGGGCTGGCGTATCGGGTCCTCTTCGCTGAAAGGCACTTTCGCATTGACGCCGTAAACGGACGAGGACGAGCCGAAAACGAACTGCTTCACTTCATGCTCTCGCGCCAGCTCCAACAGGTTCAGCGTGCCGTTGATATTCGTCTCACTGTAAAGCGCGGGCTCCATCAACGACGGCCGCACGCCCGCGCGCGCCGCCAAGTGAACTATCGTCTCAAAACTTCCTTCCTGAAAAATCTCTTCGAGGCGCGCGCGGCTCCGTATGTCTACTTCGTGAAGACGGTACGAGTCGCTCTTCAAGTGCTCGCGCACGTTCTCGCGCTTGACCTCGGGCGCGTAGAAGTCATTGAAATCGTCAACGACCGTGACGCGCCATGCGCCCTCGCTCAGCAACCGATCAACCAGATGCGAGCCGATGAATCCGGCCCCGCCCGTTACGAGAATGTTTTTCATAAAGAAGTAATCAGTAGTCAGTAGTCAGTAAGGGCTGTTGGCTGATTACTGACTACTTTTTAGCGTATATCCACAAGTGCCAGCCCCAGCGCGAGGCGAGGCGCGTCTCCATCTTGCGCGTCAGCAGACCGCCCAGGACCGGGAGCCAGCGCTTGTTCAAAAAGTGTGTCGCCAGCTCGACCTCCGAGAAATCTTTGAACAGCTCGCGCGCCTGGCGGCGCGAGTAGACGCGCGCCAGGGGGTTGCCGGCCCCGTCCGTGTGCTGGCTCAAAAATTCGTCCGGGGCGAGATAGCTCCGCGCGTCTTCCTTGAGGCTACGCGCGTGTTCGCGCAAGCTCTCGACGGGCTCGCCCGTCAGCTTGTGCACGAGTTTTACGCCGCGCTCGCTTTTTAAGAGGTGCGCGCCCAGGCGGCGGAGCATCCGTATGTTGACGCGGTAATTGTACGAGTCCCTGTGGTAGAGCATGACGACTGCGCGCCCGCCCGGCTTGAGCACGCGGTGCACTTCCTTGACGGCCTTCACCGTGTCCGGCGTGTGGTGCAGCACGCCGTGCGAATAGACGAGGTCGAAACTTCCGTCCGCGAAGTCTAAGTTCTCCGCGTCGGCCGTGCGAAAAGTCCCCGGCAACTCGTCCAGCTCGAAACGCTTTTGTGCCAGTTCGACGGCCGCGTCCGTCAGGTCAACGCCCGTGTAGACGGCCCCTGCTTGAGCGAACTGCGCCCCGTCCGTCCCGAGCCCGCAGCCGATTTCCAGCACGGCGAGGCCGCGCGCCCCGGCGAAGTCGGCGGCCGCAGGGATGTGCCATTCTTTCGTGTAGCGGTGCTCCTCGACGCGCTCGTAGAAGAGGCGCGTCCCCGGTGCGGCGTCCGCGAACTTCGTCCCGCACGGGTTCTGCTGCCAGAAGGCGCGGACGCGCTCTTTCAAATTTTGGCTCACTTCGGACATCTTCGAAACACGCAAAGAGGACGCGGCAACGGACCGACCAGGCGCTCACAGAAGAGGCCCGCACGCACCCACGCAAACGAAAAAAGTAGCACGCAACGAGAGCTTGCGACAAGTGAGGACAAGCGGTAAATTCATTGACACCCCGCCCCTTTCGGCATATCTTCGCTGCTCCTCGGCAGCTACTGGGTAGTCTCACCTCTTCACAGTCTGAAGTAAATTCGTCAGTGATATTTTGTTGGAGAAAATTGATGCGATTGATTCTGCTCTTAGTACTACTTACTGTCCTGATGCCCGGCCTGGCGTCAGCGCAGAGCGCGAAACAAAAAGCCGCGATTGAACAGGAGATCAGAAGACTCGACCTCGCACACGCCGATGCGGTTCTGCGGGGTGATTTGGCGGCGATGGACAAACTCTGGACGGAAGATTTCATAGTCAACAATCCGTTCAACGAAGTGGACAAAGCGGATCGTATTCGCACCGGTACCGTCACCTATTCTTCATTTATTCGGGAGCCCGAGTCCGTACTGGTTCACGGGGGCACGGTAATCGTGATGGGGCGGGAGACAGTTGTGCCGAAGGGCAGTTCTCCCGACGCGGGTAAAACCATCAACCGCCGCTATACGAACATATGGATGAAGAGGGGCGGGAAGTGGCGTCTGGTCGCGCGCCACGCCAGCGTCATCTGCCAAAAATAGATGTCCGTGAATCCAGGCGGGCTATGAGTTTTCAATGAAGTGCATAAACGCCAGGCCGAAGCGTCCCGCCTGACGACGACGCGCCCGGGCGCGAGACGCGGCCCTTAGTGAAGGGAGCTAAACATGACGGAAAGCATCTACAAAACTGCTTATCTTGGCCTGGCAATCCCTCTCTCAGATACCCTCCGTTCAGTTCAGCAGGAGGTCTGTCGGCGATATGCTTTGATTCCCCGGTCGGAAAT
>DATFCB010000563.1:0-2695 GCA_035253525.1 Pyrinomonadaceae bacterium
CACCGCGTTGTCGCGCGCCGACGCCAGCGCCGCCTCTGCGCGCGCCTCCGCGTCCTGCGCCGCGTCCAGCTCCTCCTGCGCCCGCGCAATCGCCGTCAGCGCGTAAGCCGGGTTCGCCGGCGCGTAACCCGCCACCCCCTGCAACGACGCCAGACTGCTCCTGTCCGCCTCCAACAGAGCGGGCTTAATCCGCCTACTTTGGTTAGACATTTTGTGAGTCTCCTTCGTGAGAGAAGAGGGAAAAAGGTGCGAGGCCGCGCCCATCTTACTCATCCCCTCAACTCCACGCAAGACCCAAATAACTACCCCACAACAGCCAAATCCCGCACGATTTTACGACGCCCACCACCCCGAACATCTTTCCTCCGCCGGCGAACGCTATTCCCACACCTGAGAATGTCATGCGCGCCCCTAGAAACGGCATTCTCACACCTGAAAACGCCGTTCGCACATGCGAGCACCCCATTCCCATACGTGCGAACACCATTCCCGCACGCGCGCACACTATTCTCACGCGCCCGCATTCCATTCTCACGCACGGAAATACCGTTCCCACACGTCAGCACAAGTTTCCCACACCTGAGAACATCGTTCCTGCCTACGGGAATACTATTCTCCCCACCGGGAATACTATCCCGACGGGACGGAATGCCATTCCCGCCCATAAAAACGGCATACCCATGTATCGTAACGGCCCGCTCCGGCCGGGAAATAATCTTCACGCCACTGGAACACCTTTCCAACCAGGTCAGCCAATCCACCTCAACCGGCCTCGCCCTCCACCCTCGCCAGATTCTCGCGTGCAATCTCCGCATTAGGCGAGCCGAGCTTCTCAAAGATGCTCAACGCCTCACGAATTAACCGTGCCGCCTCCAGCTTATTGCCTTCCCGCTCCGTCAGCAGCCCCAACGCCCATAGGCTAATGGCGATGCCGTCTTGGTTGCCGAGCCGCTTCTTAATCTTCAGGCTCTCGCCGTAGAGCCGCCGCGCCTCCTCCATGTCGCCCTGATCTTGCGCGAGTATCGCCAACTGGTGCAGGGTGCTAGCGATGTTTGTTTGATTATTTAGCCTTTTAGCAATCTCCAAACTCTCACCGTAGAGGCGCTGCGCCTCTGCCGAGTCGCCCTGAGCTTGCGCGAGCATTGCCAACTGATGCAGGACACCCGCAGTATTCTTTTCATCCTTCGATTGCCTGAACGTCTTTAAAGACTCTTGGAACAGCTTTTTTGCTTCCTTCGTGTTGCCCTGATCTTTGGAGATATTGCCAAGTCCCCAAGTTATTAATGCGATGTGTCTCTGATCATCGAGCCTCTTCGCAATCTCCAAACTCTCGCCGTAGAGCCGCCGTGCCTCATCCAAATCCCCTCGGCTGTGGCTTATCGTCGCTAAACCTTGAGTGGATAACGCTATCAGCCGCTCGTTTCTCACGAAACGAGCGGCTTCCAACGCCTGCTTGTTGCGCCGCAACGCCTCATCCCAATACCCACGCACGTACAGCATCCCTACTGTAGGCACAGCCAATGCATACGCTATCGTCCACATACTCGGCCAATCTTCCAAAGAGTATGCCGAGTCCGTCGCGCCGAGCAGGTTGTCTTTCTCCGCTTCCAGCGCGTCGTAGTCTTCGGGCGTCGGCTGCCTGTGCGCCTCGGCGTGGCGAAGGAAGTGCGCGACGAAGCGGCGGTGGAACTCGTCGGCGCGGGAGTCCTTCGAGAGATGCGACTTCGCCAGCTCGCTCGTCAGGCCGCGGAGGAAGAGACGCTCGTTGCCCTCGGTCGCCTCGACCAGCCACAGCGCGGACAGGCCCTCGACGGCTTTATCCAGACGGCGCAGGTCGTCGCCGAAGCCGGAGACTTCC
This sequence comes from Pyrinomonadaceae bacterium, assembly GCA_035253525.1. Classification (GTDB taxonomy): domain Bacteria; phylum Acidobacteriota; class Blastocatellia; order Pyrinomonadales; family Pyrinomonadaceae; genus QHXM01. The sequence continues at coordinate 1,859 of DATFCB010000563.1, forward strand.
GCCAGCGCCGGGCGCGACGCACTCGGCACGAAGAGCGAGAGGGCGAGCAGCGCGGCGCGACCGTCTTCGCCGACCTGCGGCAGCTCGAATGAGCGCGTGAAGACGCGGCGGGCGGCGTCGCCTTCGCCCTGCGCCAGATAGCCGAGGACGGTTTGCGGCGGCAGCGCGAGGTCAATCTGCTTGACCACCCATTGCAAGACGAGCGGGTTGGCCTCGCACCGCCGGATGAGGTCGTCGCGGTCGAGGCGGTCGAAGTTCTCAGGCTTGCGCGTCTCGCCGACGAGACGGCGCAGGAACTCGCGCGCCTCCTCCAACGTCATCGCGTCGAGGGGGATGTCGAGCGCTTCCTCGACCGGCGAGCGCGTGGTGACGAGCGCCGGGCACGCGGCGCGCTCGGCGAGGAACTTGACGCAACGCCCGCGCTCGCCCTCCGCGATGGTCTCGAAGTTGTCGAGTACGACGAGCGCGGGCCGGGCGGCGAGCAGCGCGGCCACCTGCATCTCCTTCTCGGCGGGGGCGAGCGTACGCAGGTCGGAGCGCCCGAGCTGCGTGGCGACCTCGTCGAGTAGCGTGGCGGAGGTGAAGTCGGCGCGGTCGAGCGCGCTGGCCCACACGACGCCGCCCGGAAACAGTTCGATGAGGGCACGCACCGCCTCCGCCGCGAGCGTTGACTTGCCCGCACCGCCCGGCCCCCACAGCGCGACGAGACGGCCCCGCTCCGGCGCGAGTTCAGCCCGCAGGCGCTCGATGATGTCGCGCCCCTGCGCGTCGCGGCGGGCGACGAAGCCGACGACGGGCGGGCGCGGGATGTTGGGAGGTAGGGGAATTACCTCCGCG
>DATFCB010000564.1:0-3853 GCA_035253525.1 Pyrinomonadaceae bacterium
CCTCTTCATCCTCAAAGTCCAGCCCGCGCAGAAATAGCCGCTTTCAGTTGAGTGTGACCCAGAGGGAATCTCACGCAAAGACGCAAAGGCGCAAAGAAAAGATTGACGTTTTCTTTGCGCCTTTGCGTCTTTGCGTGAGATGTTTTTCTTCAGCCCACATTCAATTGCAAACCGATATAACTCCTCATTAGCCCTCGCCGCCTTCAACGGGCGCGCCCGCCTCTTGCCAGGCTCGCCAGCCGCCGGCCACCGAAGACACGTCGTAGTAGCCCATGCGCTGTAAAGTTTCGGCGGCGAGGGCGGAGCGGTAGCCGCCGCCGCAGTAGAGGATGAGTTCGGTGGACTTGTCTGGCACAGCCTTCTCGATGTCGCGCTCGATGATGCCTTTGCCGAGGTGTTCCGCGCCGCGTGCGTGGCCCGCTTCCCATTCGTGGTCTTCGCGCACGTCTATCAGGCGCGCGCCTTCGCCGGCCTCAAGGCGTTCGAGGGTCTCCTCGACGGAGATTTCGCGTATGCGGCGTCTGGCTTCTTCGACCAGTTCAAGGAATCCTTCGGAGTGTTCCATCAGTTGTTGAGTCCTCGCTTTCGGCAGATTTTCAGGCCCGGCCCGGCCCGTTGGATGAATCTCGCGTCCGGGATTATAATGCCGCGCTTTTGTAAAAGCACTGACAAGGCGTCTATACTATTGTCCAGACTTAACACCCTATGAATCAGACGGAGGCCGCAAAGGGGCACGCCTCGCGCCCTGCGTGCGTAAAGACCGCTATGAAGAAGACGGAATTGCAGGAGCGCGTGCGCGAAGCTCATAAAGGGTTGACGACCGCCCTCGAAGGCTTGACCGACGAAGAGGCGACGCGCGTGGGGCTCACGGAGCAGTGGTCTATCAAGGATGCGCTTTCGCACATCTCCGCCTGGGAGATAGAGGTGGCGCGCATCGTCGGCGAGATTCAGGCGGGGACGTGGAAGCCGCAGCGATTGAATCAGGAAGCGATAGACGAGTTTAACCGGAAGGCCGTAGAGGACCGCCGCGAGCGATCTTTCCCACAGGTGCGCGAAGAGTTCGACGCCGCGCACAGCGAGATGGAGCGCGTCATCGCTTCGCTGCCCGAAGAGGTGGACGAATCCACGCCCGCCTACAAGTACATCGAAGCGGTCACCTTCAAACACTTCGCCCACCACGGGGCACAGATTCAAAAAATGAGGGATGAGGGATGAGGGATGAGGGATGAAATAAGAGCTTTCTGTCTTTACTTCATCCCTCATCCCTCATCCCTCATCCCTTCGAGGAGGGACATTGGCTACTGAACAATTCGACGTGACGGTTATAGGGAGCGGACCGGGCGGGTACGTGGCGGCGATTCGCGGCGCGCAGCTCGGCCTGAAGGTCGCGCTCGTGGAGAAGGATAAGCGGCTCGGCGGGACGTGCACCTTGCGCGGCTGCATCCCGACGAAGCAGCTTTTGATGTCGGCCCACTATTACGAGAAAGCGCAGCACGGGCTGGCCGACTTCGGCGTGCAGGTCAGCGGGATACAACTCGCTTTCGCGGACGTGCAGAAGCGCAAGGATAAGGTCGTGACGAAGAACTCTAAGGGCATAGAGTTTCTGATGAAGAAGAACAAGATCACGACGTTCAAGGGCGCTGGCCGCCTTGCGCTCCCCGGCAAGGTCATCGTCAAAAGCGAGGACGGGCAGGAGCAGACCATCAACACGCGCAACATCATCATCGCCACAGGCTCCGTCGTGCGCCCCATCCCTGGCTTCGAGACGGACGGCGTGCACGTCGTCAACTCCGACCACATCCTTGAATTGAAGGAAGTCCCGAAATCCTTAATCGTGATGGGCGCGGGCGCGGTCGGCGTCGAGTTCGCCTCCGTCTATTCGCGCTTCGGCTGCGAGACGACGATTGTGGAGTTGATGCCGCGCCTGCTCCCGCTCGAAGACGAAGAGATTTCCAAAGACCTCGAAAGAGCGTTTCGCAAGCGCGGCATCAAGTCGCAGTTGGACACCAAGCTCGAAAAGATGGAGAAGACCGGCGCGGGCGTCGTGCTGACGGGCAAGACTTCCAAAGGCGAGGAGGTCAAGCTCGAAGCCGAGATGCTGCTTGTCGCCGTCGGCCGCATGCCCTTCATAGAGGGCCTGGGCCTGGAAGGCACCAAGGTCAAGGTCGAGCGCGGGGCGATTCAGGTGGACGAGTTCTGCCGCACGGACGAACCCGGAGTTTACGCCATCGGCGACGTGATCCCGACGCCGTGGCTCGCGCACCTCGCCTCCAAAGAGGGCATCCTGGCGGTTGAGCAGATCGCGGGCCACGAGGACGCGCGGCCGATTAACTTGCGCCACGTGCCCTCCTGCACCTACTGCGACCCGGAAGTGGCGAGCGTCGGGCTGACGGAGAAGAAGGCGCGCGAGGAGGGCTACGACGTGAAGGTGGCGAAGTTTCTCTTCTCCGCCTCGGGCAAGGCGCGCATCCTCGGCGAAGAGGAGGGCTTCGTCAAGGTCATCTCCGAGACGAAGTACGACGAGCTTCTCGGCGTGCACATCATCGGCCCGCACGCGACCGAGTTGATTGCCGAAGCCTGCGTCGCCATGCAACTCGAATCAACTGCGGATGAATTGGGCCGCACCATGCACGCGCACCCGACTATCTCCGAAGCCGTCATGGAAGCCGCCGAAGGCATCCACGGCTTGACGATACATATGTGAAGTGGTCAGTGGTCGGTGGTCAGTTAAAGACAAAGCGTGTTGCTTTTAACTGACCACCGACCACTGACCACTGCTTACTTCTTTATGAAAAAAGAGTCACCTAAAAAACCTGCTTCGGATAAAGAGGAAGCTCCCGAGCCGTTGTCCTGTACGTCCGAGACGACGCTCGGGCCGGAGCAGATGCTTGAGCTTTATCGTTACCTGAAGATGACGCGGCTGGTCGAGGAGCGGCTGGTCAATCTTTACCGCCAGACGAAAGTGGTCGGCGGCGTGTTCCGCTCGCTCGGGCAGGAAGCGACGGCTGTCGGCACGGCCTACGCGCTCGAACCCCGCGACTTCATCACGCCCTTGATACGCGACCTCGGCGCGGTGCTCGTCAAGGGCATCCGCCCGCGCGAGATTTTCGCGCAGTACATGGCGAAGGCCTGGGGGCCTTCGGGCGGGCGCGACCTCAACATACACTTCGGCGACATGTCGAAAGGTTTCATAGGGCCAATTTCGCACCTCGGCGACATGATTCCCGTGATGACGGGGGTGCTCCTGGGCGGGCGCATGCGGAATAAAGAGATAGTGGCAGTCGCCTACATCGGCGACGGGGGAATGAGTACGGGCGCGTTCCACGAGGGCTTGAACTTCGCCGCCGTCCAGCGCCTGCCGCTCATCGTCGTCGCCGAATACAACCATTACGCCTACTCCACGCCGACCTCTAAGCAGACGGCCGTCAAAGACCTCGCCGAGAAGGCCGCGGGCTACGGCATTCCGGGCCACATCGTTGACGGCAACGACATCGTCGCCTGCTACGAGGTGACGAAGAAAGCCGCCGAGTTCGCGCGCAAGGGCGGAGGCGCGGTCCTGATCGAAGCCAAGACCTACAGGCGCAAGGGCCACGCGGAGCACGACGACCAGCGCTACGTCGCCGAAGGCGAGATCGAGTGGTGGGAGAAGAACAACGACCCCATTGACCGCTACGAGAGATTTTTAATGGAGCGAAACGTCGCCACGCGCGAGAGGCTGGACGAGATAACGGCCGGCATCGTCCGCGAAATAGATGAAGATGTCGCGTGGGCCGAATCCTCCCCGATGCCGGACGCGGAGCAGGCGGCCTATGGGGTCTACGACAACAACATCGTCCCGCCCGCTTTCCGCCCG
>DATFCB010000565.1:0-2912 GCA_035253525.1 Pyrinomonadaceae bacterium
AACTCTTTTCTTCGCGCCTTTGCGCCTTTGCGTGAGACTTGTCTTGTCAATAAGACTAGCGCGTGCCGGCCGCGCCCGGCTCCTTGTCCGTCAGGTTGGACTGCGCCTTTGCCTGTTGAGGCGCGTTGGCTCCCTGCTTGCGCGGGTTCTTCTCCCCTTCCCGCGTGGCCTGGTTCTTCTTGCTCTTGTCGCGTCCGTCCTTCTTCTGCCTGTCTTTATCCGACATTGTCCCCTCCCGCTGTGTCCGTGATGTGGTAGCGTATGAGCGCGCCGACGCCGCCCGCGCTCGCCAGTAGCGACTCGTCCTCTATGAAGGTGACGCGCGCCGAAGACATCGTCTCGGCGCGGCGGACCAGTTCGTCCGCCACCGTGCGCGGCTCAGCCACGTCAGCCGTCGGCCCTGTGGCCGGGGCGTACGCCGCCATCACCTTCTCCACCTCCTGCTCATCGTAGCGTATGCCGCGCATAGAGGCGCTGATGAACAACTCTTCCACCTGGCCGTTGGAGAGCGCGGCGAGCGTCGCCGCCACGCCGACCACCGCGAGGCCGTCGCCACGGTACTCGTCCAGAAGCTGCTTGACCTTCTCCATGTCGCTCGTCGCGTTCTGCACGCGCATCAACTGCTCGGTCGCTTCGAGGATTTCGTGCTCAGGCGTCTTGACGCCCAGATTGATAATGTCCACCACCTTCTCCTCCAGATGCTTGGGCATCTGCTCGCGCAAGATAGGGATAATGGTCGTCTGGTCGCCGGAGAGGATGACCTTCTCTATCTGGTCCTCGCGCACGACGCGGTCGAGCGCGTCCACGACCTCCTTGGCGTGGTGCAGGTGGTAGTTCTCGACGTGCCGCTGGTAGCGCATCTGCGACCATCCGCCGACCTGCGAGCGGTTGGTCTTGACGCTCTGTATCTCGTCGTGGTCAATCAGGTGGCCGTAGCCGAAGACGAAGATTTGCGCGTAGTTCGTGTCGGCCACGAGCACAGCGTAGCGCGGGTGCTGATCCATCAGCCGCGCGAGCGGATAAAGGTGCGGGTGGTCGTAGACGAAGAGGCGGTTGCGCTCAATCGGCGCGTCGAGTTGCGCCGCCTCGAAGAAGTCGTTCGCCCCGGAGCAGGCGAAGATGGCGACGCCGTTGGCCGAAGGGCGCACCTCTTTGTCGAGATAGTCCTTAATCCGCTCGGCGTCGCGGTCGAAGCTCTCGCGCTCCGGCGTGCGCGGCTCGAACGTCTTCGCGCGCGCCTCCAACTCCTGCCGCACGAAGAGGCCGTAGTCGTCACGCCCGCGGTCGTTCGCCTGCGCGTTCAGGTAAAGACTGATGAACGGATACTTGGTCGGCTCGAACGCGGCCAACCGTTCCAACAAGTTTTTGAGTGACATGATTCGATTCTTCCCCCTGTTTCGATTCGTCGCCACGGCGGCCGGGAAATTGGCACACCGGGGCAGGCCAGTCCCAGGAAGGGGAGTTCATTCAAGGGGAATATCGGGCGTGAAAAGAGGATAGCACGCGCGCCGGTGAGGCTCAAGACGGTCGCGGATACGGACGAAGGGTCAGTATCGCCTGCGATAGCGGGCGGGTATTAGTAACGCTTGAGGCCCGCCCGCTACCGCAGGCGGTACTGACTTCCACCACCGGCGCGGCTCTTGAGGTAGAATACGCTCCCGTTAAGGGAGGAGAGAGATGACGACGACCGCCGAAGAGAAAGCCAAGGCCGAGCGACTGAAGGAGCGCAAGGAGGTCCGCCAGGCACTCCAACAAACTGCGACCGAGAAAGCGGAGGTCAAGCCCGTAGTCGAGACCCGTGGCAAGCTCTGGCTTCTGACCTATACGCTCCTGCTCCTGGCGTTCGGCAGCATCTATTACCTGCTCCGCCTGGGCACATTCGATTTCGCGGGCAAGTACGTGGCGCTTTCGCAAAGGCTCACGCTCGGCGCGATGGCTATCGTCCTCGTGCTCGGCGTGGCGAAGGCGATTGACCTCTACGTCCTCGGCCGCCTGGACGACGCCGTCACGCGCTACAACCTGCGGCGCATTCTGAGACTGGTGGTCGCCCTCGTCCTCGTCCTCATAGTCATCTCCATCATCTTCGCCAACTGGTACACGACCGTCGTCTCGCTCGGCCTCATCTCGCTCATCCTGGGGTTCGCGCTTCAGACGCCGATCACGAGTTTCATCGGCTGGATTTACATCCTGGTCAGAGCGCCTTACCGCGTCGGCGACCGCATCAGGATTGGCGAGGCGACGGGCGACGTGATTGACGTTAGCTACCTGGACACGACGCTCTGGGAGTTCGGCGGACAGTATCTTTCGACAGACCACCCGAGCGGCCGGATCATCAAGTTCCCTAATTCGAGCGTTCTGGGCACGGCCGTCTATAACTACTCCTGGCCGCTCTTCCCTTATATCTGGAACGAGATCAGTTTCCAGGTCGCGTACGAGAGCGACCTTGAGTTCGTGGCGAAGACCATGCAGGAGACGGCCGAGGAGGAACTGGGCCAGGCCATGATCGAGCGTGTCAGGACGTTCCGCGAACTGCTCGCACACACGCCCGTTGACCAGTTGGAAGTCAGAGAACACCCTGCCGTCTTTTTTCGTATCAGCCAGAGTACGTGGGTCGAAGCCACGGTCCGCTATCTGGTCGAGCCCAAGCGCGCGGGCCGCGTCAAGACCATTCTGATTAAGAAGATGCTCGAAAGATTGAACGCCGAGCCTGAACGCGTCCTCTTCCCGAAGAGCAACCTGCGCTGAGGTGAAAGCCTGTGGGCGAAGAGACACAGCCGGGCGGCCCTGTACGTTTGGCCGTCCCCGAAGACGCCGCACAAATCGCGGCGACCCTGCGAAGGTCTTTCGCCGAATACGAACCCTCTTACACGCCCGCGGCGTTTGCTGCCACCGTCTCGACGCCCGAACAGATT
>DATFCB010000566.1:0-2060 GCA_035253525.1 Pyrinomonadaceae bacterium
CAGGTTGTCCGAGAAGCTGAAGGTGAAGCCGTGCTCGGGCGAAAAGTTGGTTAGCCAGCGCAGGAAGGGCCGCAACTCAAGGCCACCCGTGGTGAGATAAAACGAGTAGCAAAAAACAGGGAAGGTGAAGAGAAAGGCTGCGAGCGCGTACTTGAGCACGTGCAGGAGTCTCTGCTTTGTCGGTTGAGAAGTAGTCTGTAAAAAGATGCCGAGCACGGCGACGGGGAAGAAGAAGATCGCCAGTTGATGAAAGAGCATGCTCGCGGCGTGCGCGGCCGCCGCGAGAAACGGTCTGGGCTTGCGGCGGTGCGGCAGGACGAAATAAAAGCTGATGAGGAGAAAGAAGACGCTCGCGGTGTAGCTGTCCGCGTCGGTCGCGAACTTCCACCACGTCGCCGAAACGGCGAAGAGCAGCGTGAGACACGCGCTCAGGTAAACGGACCTGAAGCAGTCTTGCAGGATGCGGCAGAGCACGTAGGCGCTGGCCGCGCCGAAAAAACAGTTCAGTATTTGCAGGACGACGATTGCCCTGACCTCAAGCCCCGCGCCCTGTGCCAATCTGTAGAAAAGGTAGCCGACGACGTTGTAGACGAGATGGTTCGGGTGGAGCAGCGTCGCGTCCAGGCCCCGCGCCTCTTCTATCACGCGGGCGAAGAAGATTCCGTCCCAGTAATAATTCTTCGTCAGCAATGGCAGGTACAAGAGCAGTACGCCCACGGACAGGACGAGCGGCAGACGCTCGTGGGTGAGCCTGGAAGCGAGGCCCGACCCCGGACTGCTTGAGCTTGAGTGCTTTGGCGAAGGCTCGCCGCGTTTTGACATGAGGGGTTAAGGACCGGCGCGCAATGCGCGGTCGAAGAAATCTATCACGCGGCGGTCGTAAGTCTCGCCCGGCTCGCCCTGCGCGAAAGGCAGGTTGTAGCCGGTCAGGGGGAGGTCCGTTTTGACTTCGAGCGCGGCCGTTTTGGGGAAGCACTGTGCCAGCGCGGCAGACGAGGCGCGCAGTTCCGGCGGGGTGTCGCCGCCCGCCAGGAGCAACACGCGGCGGTCGCCGATACTTTGGGCCGCTTCGCAGGCGCGCGGGGCGTCGTAGCCGCCCATGAAATAGATACGCGTCCCGCGTCGCGCCAGCCAGCGCAATAAGCCGTTGCTCAGGCCGGTGCGCTCGCGGACGGCGACGTTCAAAATGTCGTCAGGCGAATCTGGCACAGAATCCAGAATGAAGGCGCGCACATTGGCGTCGCGTGCGCCCGCGCGCAAGGCCACGTAAGCGCCAAGCTCGACTCCGTAGAGGCCGATTGTCTGGCCGACGAGCGGGCGCTGCTGCGGCGTCTTCAGGGAGCGTAGATAGTCGAGGGCAGCACCGAGGTCTTCCGTCTCCTTCTCGCCGAAGGAAGTCCAGGCGACGGGCGGCTCGACGCCGTGGCCGCGCAAATCGGGCCAGAGCACAGTGTAGTTGGTCGTCTCGTTGAGCTTGACGCCGAGGTTGAGGAGCCAGGAGCGGTTCGCGCCGTAGCGGTGCAGGAGGATGACGGCCGGAGCGCCTTCGGCCCCACGCAGGAGCCAGCCGCGCGCGCGCGTCCCGTCGCGGTTCGTCCATTCTTCGTTCGTCGCCTTCAGCCCGCGCTCGCTCAGGAGCGTGAAGGTTTCGGGCGTGACGAGGTAGTCCTGCGCGGGCGGCCGTGTCACCTTGTAGACCAGCCACCACATCACGAGGGCGACCGCCAGCAGCAACACCCCCGCAATCGGCAGGAGCATCTTCAATAGTTTCTTGCCTGGCATCCGGCGAGGCATCGAGATGAAGGATGAGGGATGAGCGAAGGGATGAGGGATGAGGGATGAGGGATGAAATAAGAAAAGACGGTATCGCAAGTTTTTCTATTCATCCCTCATCCCTTATTCTCATCCCTTATTCTCATCCCTCATCCCTTTTTTCTCCTCCTTTTCGCGCGCTTGCGCGTAGTCTGCGGGCGTGTTGACGTTGGTGAAAAAAAGTTCCGCGCCGCCGAGGTCGCTCAGTTCGTCGAAGGCGACCAGGCGCGTACGCAAGCGGTCGAGCA
>DATFCB010000567.1:0-4712 GCA_035253525.1 Pyrinomonadaceae bacterium
TATCGCGTGCGTGTCAGAAAGCAGTTGTCAGTTCACCCGGTCACGGTTTGTAGAAGGACGGGTCATGTGTCAGGCCCAGAACGGACTTGCCGATCATCGCCAGGATGTGATCGTCGTTGTCGTGGCGGACGTAAAAAGAGAGGTCGCGGTAGATGCGCTCCAACGCGCTCGGGCGATTCAGACACCGCGCGCCGCAGGCCCGTATACAGTGCTTAACCGTCTCTTCCGCCAGATGCTCGACCACGTGGCGCGCGCGGCTCCCGGCGATCTGCGCCTCCGCATACTTGCCCGTCTCCCAGAGCCTCGCGACGTGCCTGAGCCACAGGTGCGCCGTCTCCACGTTGACGGACATCTGGCCCACGTGATGTTGGACGTAAGGGTCGTCCACCTTGCGCTGCGTGGTGACGTATTCGAGGGCATAGTCGTAGGCCGCCTCGGCTGCCCCCACGAAGGTCGCGGCGTAGTGAGGGATGAAGCAGGTCTGCCAGCCCTCCTTGATGTACTGGCCCGGATAGCCGATTAAATTCTCATCGGGGATGAACGTCCGTCTGAAGTTGACTAGATAGCTGACGGTCGCGCGCATCCCGATTGGGTCCCACCACGAGCCGTCGAACTCGACGGTCGGGTCCGAGAGGTCGCAGGCCATGAGGAGTTGCGTGTCCAGAGACTCGGCCGAGGCGTGGCGGACGCCGCCCGGCCCGGCCGTGTTGACCAGAAGAATGGCCCAGTCAGCCCCGCCCGCGCTGGTCGAGAAGACCTTGTTGCCTTCGACGACGAAGCCGCCTTCGACCTTTTCGACGTAAGTCCCGAAGCGGCGCGTCTCGCCCGGCGCGCGTGACTGCGGCTCGCCGCTCCAGGCGACCCACTTGTCGCCGCGCTCGACGACCGACTTGAACCAGCGCGCCTTCTGCTCATCGTTCGCCATCCCGTCCAGCAGCACGAGCGAATTGACGTGCCCCTCCCAGCAGCGCGCCAGCGAGAGGTCCGCCTTGGCGATCTCCTTGGTCATCATCCAGAGCGTGAAGACATCGCCGCGGTAAGGCCCCAGGCCCAGGCCGCCGTACTCGACGGGGACGACCGGCGCGATTAACCCGGCGTCGAACAGGTCCGTGAAATCCTCTGCGGGGAAGGCGGCCGCCAGGTCGTAATCGGCCGCGCGCGGCGCAAACTTCTCGCGGGCCAATTCTCTGACGCGGTCAACCAGCGCCTGACGGTCGCACGCAAGATCGAGTTGGGTTTCGATGGCAGCCACCTCCTAATTGGAGGGATGAGGGATGAGGGATGAAATAAAAACAGTCTGTCTTTACTTCATCCCTCATCCCTCATCCTTCATCCCTTATTCACCATTACTTCTTCCATGCCTAGCTTCTCGCGCATCAGATGGATTGGCTTCTCACGGCCCGTCATCATCTGAAACTGGCGCAACACCTGGGTCAGCAGCACCTCGCGCCCGTCAACCGCCACGCGGTCGAGCGCCAGCGCGCCCGCGACCAGCGGCGTCGGCTCGAAGCCGTAAACGAGATCAATCACCACGGAATCCCTGTCAAGCGTCTCGACGCGGAACGGGGATGCGCCGTCGTCGCGTCCGACGGGCGTGGCGTTGACTACTATGTCGTAGCCGCGCGCGCTGAATTCCTGTAGAGGAGTGAAGGGGAGGTCCAGGAGTTGGGACGCATAATGTCCGCGCTCGGGGCCGCGGTTGACCAGCGTAACTCCGGCCCCGGACTGGTCGAGCGCCGTGGCGATGGCGCGGCCCGCGCCGCCGCAGCCGATGACGGCCGCGCGCCTCTGCTTCATGCGGACCTTGTGGTCGCGGCCCGCCATGAAGATCGTCTCCGGGTCCGTCGTGTCCGCGCGCCACGTGCCGTTGTCGCGTACGAGGATGTTGACGGACTCGGCGCGCCGCGACATGGGGCTGACCTTCCGCGTGGTCAGTAGCGCCGCCTCCTTGTGCGGAGACATGACGGTCAGACCCTTGATGGGAATCTTCAGAGAGTTAAGAATCTCGCTCTCGGCCACCTCGTCCCAGAACTCTTTGAAAGACTCCGCATAGAAAGGCACGAAGAGCGCGGGGTGCTTCAAACCCCTGTAGGCAGCGTTGTGCAGGCGTGGCGAGAGCGACTTGAAGACCTGGCTCCCGACGATGCCGTAGAGCGCTTCGAAGCGCTCTACGTGCGGGAACCCGTAATCTTCAACCAGCCTGTCCACGGTCGGTTCTGCCGCCGTGCCCGTCCCGCTCGGGACAAGCCCGTAGACGAACGGCGCTCCCAGACGCGGCGCAACCAGACGGGTCCAGAATCCGAGCGGGCCGTCGGCGTAAGCGACCACGTCCGAGCGATTGAGCCTGCCGAGCAGCGCCAGCGGCACAAGCTCGTCGCCGCACTTCGCGGCCTTCACCGCAAGCTTATAAAATCGGGCGGGGACGGACGAGAGTTGGGCGAACTTCGCTTCGAGGTCGGGAAGATTTGCGGCCGGGCCGTGCCAGGAGATGAGACGCTTCTCGGCGGGAATCTGGGCCAGGAGGTCCGGGGTGAGGTCGCGCTCGGCTTCGAGTTCGACGAGGTCAAAAAAGCGGGCGGCGCGTTTCAATCTCTCGTGTCTCTGGTCTGGAGAGCCGTCGAAGTTGCCTCCCTCGGTGCGGCTGCGCAGCGTGTAAAGCAGCCGCCCCGCGAAGCGGTCGCGCAGCCAGTCAGGGTCAAGGTCTCCGGTGAAGTCCGCGCACACTTCCAGCCATTCGACCTCGACGGGAAGTGCCCCTATCTCCGCACCGTCCTGCGAGGGGGGAGACGTTAGAGTGGCGATGATGTTTATTCTAATCATAACGGACGACCGGGGGCGTCCTCGGGCACGACAGACAGTTTTTCAAGTGAGAAGGCGCTTCCCAGGATGATTAGGTCGGATGCCTTTTTGTGAGACTGACGAAAGTAAAGCGTTTTTGGCTCAGAAGTTTTCTGTGCCAAAAAATTCTCGCGAGGGTAAAGCCTGAAACAGACAAAGCCTAATCCCACGCCCCCGATATGTCAATGAAAATGTGGTCAACTGATTGTGTGCCTCGTCGCAAGACCGCGCAGCAAATCTCGTTGCGGCCCGGTCGCTGCGCGAACGTTCTCATGGGTATGGCGTATCGAGGCCCGAGTGGGTAAACTAGCGCCGGCTTCGGGCGAACTGATATGCATCTAGGTATTGACGCTTCCAACCTGCGCAGCGGCGGGGCGAGCACACATCTTTCCGAACTGTTGAAGGCCGCCGAGCCGTTGGAGCACGGCATCGCGCGCGTCTTCGTCTGGGGAGGCCGGGACATCCTTGACCGCTTGCAGGGGCGCGAGTGGTTGGAGAGCGTGCACGAGCCTATGTTGGACGGTCCACTCCCCATGCGTGTCCTGTGGCAGCAGTCGAGACTCGCGCGCCTGGCAAAAAAGGCGGCTTGCGACCTCTTGTTCGTCCCAGGCGGCACATACCTCGGCGGCTTCAAGCCCTTCGTCACCATGTCGCGCAACATGCTGCCCTTTGACTTCTCGCAGGTACGGCTCTACGGCGTGTCCGCGAAGGTCATACGGTTCCTGCTGCTGCGCCTCAGTCAGACCAAAACGCTTCGCAAGGCCGACGGCACGATCTTTCTGAACGACTACACGCGCGCGCGAGTCGTCGGGAAGGTCTCGAAACTCAGCGGGCCGGACGCGATCATCCCGCACGGCGTCTCCGCAAGATTCCGCGCGACCCCGAAGCGGCAGAAGACGCTGAGCGCTTACTCGAAGAGCGAGCCGTTCAGGCTGCTTTACGTTTCGACCGTCGAGGCGTACAAGCACCAGTGGCACGTCGCCGAGGCGGTCTCGAAATTGGCACACGAAGGCATTCCCGTCTCGTTGGAACTCGTGGGCCACGCGCACCCGCCTGCCCTCAAGCGTCTGCGGAGAGTCGTCAGGCGCTTGAACGCGGAGGAGTACGTGCATTATCGCGGCCCCGTCCCTCACGCGGAGTTGCCGCTCGTTTACTCGCGCTCGGACGCCTTCGTTTTCGCGTCCAGTTGTGAGAGTCAACCCAACATCCTGCTCGAAGCCATGACGGCCGGCCTGCCCATAGCCTGCTCGAATCAAGGCCCGATGCCGAAAATCCTGGGCGACGCCGGCATCTATTTCGACCCTGAAGACCCGGAAGAGATAGCGTCCGTGCTGCGCCATCTGATCGCCTCGCCGGACGCGCGCGAGAAGTATTCGTCAATGGCCTACGAGCGGGTCCAAAAGTACACCTGGGAGCGCTGTGCCGACGAGACGTTCTCCTTCCTGCGGAAGATCGTTTGACGTACAACTTTTAAGGCGCGATGGCTTTGAAACCTGACGGCAGTCGAACTCACCGTTGGTATTCCTTTCACGTCGCGGGTCTGTGCTTCGCACTGGCGATGCGCCTGATACCGCGTGGGCGCAGATTCGTGGCGGCCACGCTCATCGCGCGCGGGGCGTCACCCCTCATCAGCCGAACGGCGGCCTACAGGGAGCAGCGCCGGAATAACGTTGACGGCGTCCACGATATCGCGCTCCACTTTTTGCTGAACACCTTGACGAAGAATGGGACGGAGTTTGACCCCGCGATTGTCGTCAACGGGTACGAGGGGCTTGAGCGTGCGCTGGCAACCGGCAAAGGCGTCTTGCTGATTGCGCCTCACACGGCGCTCAGCCTGTTGATAGTTCGTCTCGTTCACGATGCGGGATTAGACC
>DATFCB010000568.1:0-7200 GCA_035253525.1 Pyrinomonadaceae bacterium
CGGCTGGCGCTCGACCTTGCCGTCCGTGGTGACGACGATGATCTGTCCGCGCTCGACCGTGACGCGGCGCACGGTCGTCATGTAGCGCTCGATTCTCATCCCGTCGCGCGTCTCTATAATCAGGCGCGGCCCCGCCGCAGGCTCCACGGTCGGCGGCTCCACCGTTGGAGGCTGCGTCGCCTCCGTTGTGGGCGCGGGCCTGTTGCGTGTGCTGTTGCGCGTGCTGCGGCGCGGGACGCGCAGGGGCCGCCGAGTCCGACGCGTTGACGGCCTGGCCGGCGCGGGCCTTTCGGCTTCGGCGGTCGTCGTCGCGGGCGTCTCGGTCGGCGTAGGCTGCGGCGTCGCTGCGGGCTCGGGCGCACTCTCTTCCGGCCTCGTCGTCGCGGTCGGCGGCGGCGCGGGCTCTTCTATCCTGGCCCCTGTAGCAGTGACGCGTCTTCCTTTGCCCTCGGATGAAACAATCGGGGTGACTGGCTCGGGGTCCGGCACTTCCGGGCCAAGCGGCTCGAACGCCCCGCCGAAGCGGACGCGAAAGCTGCCTTCCGAGTCGTTCGGCGTGCGCGCCTCGACGCGCAGAATCAGCGATTGGCGAGTTCTCAGATAAATGGTCTGCGCGCCGCCGGAGGACGACGAGCCTGCGTAGAGGCTGATCTTGGCGAGCGGGCGCAAGGCCCCGGCCGTGAAAACGTCAATGTCGCCTTCGAGGTTGCGGCCTTCGACCGTGACGATGAGGTCGCCGGGCGTGCCCGTGAACGCGTAGAAGTAACGGGTCAGTCGCGGGTCGCCCAAATCTCTGGGCGCAATCGTCCCCGTGACCAGCTCAGAGCGGACGGGCGTCGGGAAGCCTATGTCGGTTGACTGTGCCAGCGCGCCGTGGGCCGCGATGACGAGCAGCAGGGCCGCGCCGCACAAACATAACAACCTGTGACGAAGTCTGGGAGGAGCGTAGGGCGTCTCCATTAATGCTCCTTAAGATGAAACACTTTTGTTTGGATTACCGATTGGCGAGACTCTTCGCGCCCGGCCCGCCGTCTCAGTTCGGATGACAATCCTAAGAGTAGCAGATTCGGCGGCAGAATTGGAAAGACAAGCGTTGAGCCGTGACCAAACAACGCCTACAACATATTGACGGCGCGTGCGGCCAGCAGCGCAATGACCAGCAGAGAGATCAACGCCTGCACCATCATCAGGACTTTGGCCCAGCGCGTGAGCACGGGCACGTCTGTCGGCGAGAAGGCCGTGCTGGTGTTGAAGGCCAGGAAGAGGTAGTCAACGAAATTCGGTGACCAGTCGCGTTCGCCGGCAGCGAGCTTGGCTTCCGTGTGCATCGTCATTTGCGGAAAGAGGAACGCCCCGTCGGAGTGGCCCGTCGTCAGGTCGCGCTGGTGCGGCCCTCCTGCGTCCAGATGCCAGTACCAGGAGGCGAAGATCAGGATGTTCGCCAGCCAAATCGTGGCCGCTGAAAGCAGTAAACGCTGCGGCGTCCCGCGATGGGCCAAAAGCTCACTGACCAACTGTGCCAGCGACCAGCCCATGGCGGCCGTGACGACGCTGTTCAGGACGTAGCCGAGCACTTGAGTCAGCCCGTGATTGCCCTTGTAATAAGAGATGATCGTCGGGACGGCCAACACCGAGACGGCGACCGGGAGAATCCAGCGCGAGCCGCCCGGCAGAAGGGGCTCGGGCATCACGACGTAGAGTCCGCCGAGCGCCGCGAGCGCCAGCGCGGCGGGCCAGCGCGGCTCCCTCTCCTGCGGCACTTTGACGCCTCGAAAGTCTTTCACACCCGCGCCGACCTCAACATCCTTAGCCTCTCCCATTCGGGCAGCCTCCTCGTAGAGAGCCAGCCTCATCGCTGCAGACGACTTTTCAACTTTAATATCATAATCTGGAGAGTAAAAGAAAAGACCGCACGGCCGTGCGGTCTTCGTCGGAAAATAATTTGGTGCCGAAGGGGGGACTCGAACCCCCACGAGTTACCTCACACGCCCCTCAAACGTGCGCGTCTACCAGTTCCGCCACTTCGGCTTTGAAAATCAAAAAGCTACTTGCTCGGCGCAGGCGATGCATCCGTCGCGGGACTGCCCGCTGGCGACGCGGCGGGAGTGGCCCCTGTGTTCGCAGGAGGAGCAGCAGCGCCCGTGTTCGCGCCTTCCTGTGACGGCGAAGCATTCGGAGACGCGCCCGGCGAAGCCTGCGGCGTCGCGGTCGGTTCCTCTTCGCCGACGGTTTGCAGCACGGAGCGTTGGCCCGTGATGGACGGCAGCGAGAGCGCTATGGCGACGAGCATGAAGGCCGCGGCAGCGCCGATGGTCACCTTCGCCAACAAGGTCTGCGTGCCGCGCGGCCCGAAAGCCGTGCTCGAAATGCTGCTCGAAAAGAGCGCGCCCGCGTCGGCCTTGCCCGGCTGCAAGAGCACCGCAACTATCAGCACGATGCACGACAGAATAAAAAGTATGTATAGAACGCTGTACAATTAACTATCCTTCTAACGGTTGAAATTTACGATCTGCGCGAAGCTGTCGGCCTTGAGGCTCGCGCCGCCGACGAGCGCGCCGTCTATGTCCGGCTGTGCCATCAGTCCCGCGATGTTGTCCGGCTTGACCGAGCCGCCGTACAGGATGCGTACGTTTTCCGCTGCCTCTTGCGAATGCCTTTGCGCGAAAACGCGCCGGATGAAAGCGTGCATTTCCTGCGCTTGTTCCGGCGTCGCTGTGCGTCCCGTGCCGATAGCCCAGACAGGCTCGTAAGCTATGATGATACGGTCGAGGTCTGAGGCTGTCAACCCGCTGAGGCCGCCTTCCAACTGGCCGCTGACGACCGCCTCGGCGTTGCCCTGGTCGCGCTGCACGTGCGTCTCGCCGACGCAGACAATCGCCACGAGCCCGGCGGCCACGGCCGCCTGCGCCTTCTTACGGACGAACGTGTCCGTCTCGCCGTAGTACTGCCTGCGCTCCGAATGCCCGACGATGACGTAGCTCGCGCCCGCGTCCCGCAGCATGTCGGCGGCGACCTCGCCCGTGTGCGCGCCGTGTTCGACCTCGGTCGAACAATTCTGGCCCGCGACGCCTATGTTCGAGCCTTCGAGCCGGTCGGCCACAGTCTTTAGCGCCGTGAAAACCGGCGCGATTATCACCTCGCAATGATTCGCGTTCGCGACCTGTGGCTTCAACGCCAGGGCGGTCTCGACAGACTCCGCGACCGTCTTGTACATCTTCCAGTTTCCGGCAATGACAGGTTTACGCATAATCGAAGGGATGAGGGCGGAGGGATGAGGGATGAAGTGAAAGCCCGTCGGAATTAATATTCGCCGAGCGATTCACTCAACCCCTTTCATCCCTCATCCCTCATCCCTCATCCCTTTCGTTGAGTGCTGTGACGCCCGGCAGCTCTTCGCCGGCCAAGAATTCGAGGGTCGCGCCGCCGCCCGTCGAGATGTGTGTGATGCGGTCGGCGACGCCCGCCTGTGTGACGGCCGAGACGGAGTCTCCGCCGCCGACGATGACGGTCGCGCCCGAGTCAGCCGCGCTGGCTACGGCGCGCGCCAGGGCGACCGTCCCCTCGTCGAAAGGCTTCTCTTCAAACATGCCCATCGGGCCGTTCCAGATGATCGTCTTCGCGCCAGAGAGCGCGTTGCCGAAGAGCGCGATGGTCTCTGTGCCAATATCCAGGCCGACGAGCCCCGCGTTCGTAAACTCAATCGGGATGGTCTTGCGGCTGTTGAGCGGGTCGTAGCTGTCAACGACTTGATGGTCCGTCGGCAGCAGCAGCTCGACGCCCGCCTCTTCCGCCTGCTTCTTTACCTCGCGCGCCGTCTCCATCATGTCGTCCTCGACCAAGGACTTTCCGACTGTAAACCCCTCGGCCTTGAAGAACGTGTAGGCCATAGCGCCGCCGATTAAAAGTTTGTCCACGCGCCGCTCGATGAGCGCCTTGATGACGGGAATCTTGTCGGAGACTTTCGCCCCGCCGAGGATGGCGACGAACGGATGCTCCGGGTCGCTGATGACGCGGCCCAGGTAGTCAAGCTCCTTCTCCATCAACAACCCGGCGGCGGCCCGCTCGACGTGCTTCGTGATGCCCGCGGTCGAGGCGTGCGCGCGGTGCGCCGCGCCGAAAGCGTCGTTGACGTAGAGGCCGTCGCAAAGCTCCGCCAACTGCTTTGCGAACGCGTCGTCGTTCTTCTCTTCCTCCGCGTGAAAGCGAAGATTTTCGAGCAGCACCACGCCGCCGTCTTCGAGCGCATCAACTTTTGTTTTGGCCTGTTCGCCGACGCAATCGTCCGCGAACTCGACCGGACGCCCGAGCAGCGTCGCCAGGTGTTCGGCCACGGGCCGCAGGCTGTACTTCTCAACGCGCTCGCCCTTCGGCCGCCCGAGGTGAGAAGCCAGGACGACGCGAGCGCCTTGCTCGACCGCGTACTGAATCGTCGGCAGCGCCCCGACAATGCGCGTGTCGTCCTCAACCTTGCCGTCCTTAATCGGCACGTTGAAATCCACGCGCACGAAAACGCGCTTACCTTTCAAGTCCAGGTCTTTGATGGATAGCTTTTGCATAGTGATGAGTGATGAGTGATGAGTGATAAGTGATAAGAGAAAGCCTGATTTTTACTTATCACTCATCACTCATCACTTATCACTGTTCTTACATTCCTTTTTCAGCCAGATACTTGACGAGGTCGCGGACGCGGCAGGAGTAGCCCCACTCGTTGTCGTACCAGGAGAGAATTTTGACGAGGTTGCCGCCGATGACTTTGGTGTACTCGGCGTCAACGATGGAGGAGTTGGGGTTCTTGCGGAAGTCCACGGAGACGAGCGGCTCTTCGGAGAAGGCCAGGATGCCGCTCAACTCTTCGTTGGCCGCGTCCTTGAGCGCCTTGTTAACGTCTTCCGTTGTGACCTCTTTTTCCACCTCGATCACCACATCAACGAGCGAGACGTTCGGCGTGGGAACGCGCACGCTGATGCCGTCAAATTTGCCCTTCAATTCGGGCAGCACGAGCGCGACGGCCTTGGCCGCGCCGGTCGAAGTCGGAATCATCGAGAGCGCGGCGGCGCGCGCACGCCTCATGTCCTTGTGCGGCAGGTCCAGGAGCTGTTGGTCGTTCGTGTATGAGTGTATGGTCGTCATCTGCGCCGTGCGTATGCCGAACCGCTCGTGAATCACCTTCGCGACGGGCGCGAGGCAGTTGGTCGTGCAGGAGGCGTTCGAGATGATGTGGTGCTCCTGGGGATTGTAGGCAGACTCGTTGACGCCGAGCACGATAGTGATGTCCTCGTTCTTGGCCGGGGCCGAGATGATGACTTTCTTGACCGTCCCGCGCAGGTGCTTCCTGGCGTCCTCGCCCTTGGTGAAGCGGCCCGTGGATTCGATGACGACTTCGGCCCCGACAGATTCCCAGTCAATCAGCGACGGGTCTTTTTCCGAGAAGACGCGGAACTCATCCTGCTCGACCTTGATTCCGTTTTCGGTCGCGGAGATTTCGTGGTCCAGATTGCCGAGCACCGAGTCGTACTTGAGCAGGTGCGCCAGCGTCTTCGTGTCCGTCAAATCGTTGACGGCGACGAAATCAATGTCCGGGTCCCCCAGGCTCGCGCGCAGGACGTTGCGCCCGATGCGTCCGAAACCGTTGATGCCGACCTTGACAGCCATTCTTCGTGCCTCCTTCTTATCTACGCATATCACACAAGCGCCTTCGCCTCGCCTGGAAGCAACGCGCCCGCGCGACGCGCGAGCCCACTGACGCTTTTGATTAGAGAAAGGAAAGATTATGCGCGCGCCGCACGAGTGTCAAGCGACTGCACAGGCGAATTGAAGCGGCCCCGCGAGGGGCCGCAGGTAATTACGGCGCGACCAGCACGACGCGAAAGCCGAAGCTGTCGGTGCTCGTCTCCGGTGTGGCAAACTCGCGGGCGGCGCAGCGCAGTCGTTCTCCGGCGCTCTGCCACGAACCGCCGCGCTGCACCTTATATTGTGCGTCACCGCCCTCTACCCAGGCCGAGCCGTCCGCCGGTGCGCCCTCGTAGTTCACGTGGAAGGTGTCTGCGGTCCACTCCGTGACGTTGCCGTGCATGTCGAAGAGGCCGAACCCGTTCGGCTTGAAATATCCGACCGGCGTCGTCCGCTGCAAGAAATCGTCCCGCGCGGCAGTGCCGTACGGGTAGTCCCCGTTAAAGTTGGCCTGCTTCGACCCTAGAGAGTCGCCGTAGGCAAACGCTGTGGTCGTGCGCGCGCGGCACGCGTACTCCCACTCGGCCTCCGTCGGCAGGCGATACTCCAGGCCCGTCATCGCCGACAGCTTTTGGCAAAACTCCACCGCGTCATCCCAACTGATGCGCTCGGCGGGCAGGCCATCGCCTTTGAAGCCGAATGGCTGTGTGCCCATCACCGCGCGCCACTGCGCCTGCGTCACCTCGTACCTGCCCATATAGAAGTTTGGCACAGTGACCCTGTGCCGTGGACGCTCGTATGGACCTTCGTCGCCAGCAGCCCCCATCTCAAAAGTCCCGCCCAGAACCAACACCATGTCGAGCGGCACGCCGTTGAGATTTTCGCTGTAGGCGGGCCCGCCCAAGCGTGTGGTCGCGGCCGCGCCCGAGGACGGCGTCGCCTCCGTGTTACTCATCCTGGCGAGCCTACGATTCCGCCTGATGTTTCGCATCACCAGAAGAGTTGCGACGACAACCGCGACCGCGACGACGCCCAGGACGATGAGCAGGATCGGACTCTTTCGTCGAACTGGCCCAGCGCTTCGCGGCTGAGGCTCATAAGGAACACCCGTGCCCCATGAAGGCGGCGCGGCCTGCTCCCGCCCGGAGCTTTCCGCGTTCGTTTGCCCGGCGTCCCTTGTGCCTCGCGCGCCATCCACGCCCGTCTTTAAGCCGTGAACCGGGGCGGCCGTCGGCGGCGCGTATTTCAAGGCGTCACGTTCGTCGAGCGACGCACCCAATGCCCCGACCTGTGGGACCGCGCCGCCGTCTAGCGACGCTTCACTCGCGGCGCTAGCGAGCGCCTGACGCATGACGGAGGCGCTATCGAACCGAAACTTTCTTTTAACGGCCAGCGCCCGCTCAATCACACGCGCCACCGCCTCAGGCACCTTCGGATTGAGTTGCCTGATCGACACGAGCGGGTCCGGCCTCCCCTCCTCCAACTGCTCGTCGCGCGTCGGCGCGTCCACCGGCGCACTGCCCGTCAACA